>CAYTOU010000172.1:0-5931 GCA_964439295.1 uncultured Oscillospiraceae bacterium | reverse complement strand
TGTAGATGCACCTCCCATATATCATTTCAGCCACATCATAGCATAATATTATCCTAAGGTCAATATGTGATGTTGGGCGATAATTCATGCATGACGGCTGTTTTTCAGCACGATTTCTTGCCGAACGCGTTATTTCTTCTGGTGTCCATGCGCTGTCTATCTATAATAGACTCTCCCACTGTTTTGTGTTATAATCCAATCAGGCGAATGATTGATTCAAAGCTGCGCAGTCTATGTATATTCAGGAGGTCTACAATTGTTTACGCATCTGCACGTACATACCGAATACAGTCTGCTTGACGGTGCCTCTCGTATAACCCGACTGTTGGATCGGGTAAAGGAGCTGGGCATGGATAGCTGTGCAATTACCGATCACGGCGTAATGTACGGCGTTGTCGATTTTTATAAGGAAGCAAAAAAGCGCGGCATACATCCGGTAATTGGCTGTGAGGTATACGTATGCCCGAACCACCTGGACAAGACCGCATCTGCGCGCGAATATAATCATCTGATATTGCTTTGCAAAAATCAAACCGGATATCAAAATCTGATTAAGTTGGTAAGCCTTGGATTTACCGAAGGATTTTATTACAAGCCGCGTGTAGACCATGAGCTGCTTAAGAAATACTCGGAAGGACTTATCTGTTTATCCGCATGCCTTTCCGGCGAGATTCCTTCGCTATTACTGGACGGCAGGTACGACGATGCCAAAGCGGCGGCGCGGCGCTATATGGATATATACCCCGATAATTTCTATATAGAGCTGCAGGATCATCGCCTGACAGACGAAAAGAGGGTATTCCCGCGCCTTACAAAATTGGCGGATGAAATGGGCATACCGCTCGTACTAACCAACGATGTACACTATATTAATCCAGAGGACGCCGAGGCTCAGGAAGTCCTGATGTGCATACAGACCGGTAAGACGCTCGACGACACATCGCGTATGCGCATGGATACAGATCAGCTGTATCTGAAAAGCGAAGAAGAGATGGCTGCGCTGGCGCCCAACTATCCCGAGGCGCTTGAAAACACGTATAAGATTGCCCACTCGTGCAATGTTGAGTTCGACTTTAAGTCGCGCCATTTGCCCAAGTATCCGCTTCCCGAGGGCACAGATCCATACGAATATCTGCGTGCGCGATGTGAGGAGGGCTTCAAGACACGCTACAGTGCGGACGACAAAGCGGCACGTGAGCGGTTGGAATACGAGTTGGGCGTAATCAACTCAATGGGATTTGTCGATTACTTCCTGATAGTATGGGACTTCATAAAGTATGCCAAGGAGCATGACATACCGGTCGGCCCCGGGCGCGGCAGTGGCGCGGGCTCAATTGTCGCATACACATTGAACATAACCATGCTGGATCCGCTCAAGTACGATCTGCTGTTTGAGCGTTTTCTTAATCCGGAGCGCGTAACCATGCCCGATATAGACGTCGACTTCTGCTATGAAAAGCGTCAGCGTGTCATCGACTATGTAGCGCGGAAATACGGCGAGGATCACGTATCGCAGATAATCACGTTCGGCACAATGGCAGCGCGCGGCGTAATACGCGATGTCGGAAGAGTCCTTGGAATGTCGTATGGCGATGTGGATCGCGTAGCAAAGCTGGTACCCGCGGCGCCGGATATGACGCTGGAAAAGGCACTTGAGCTCAGTCCGGAGCTTAAGGCACTCGTGTCCGATAACGACAATATCGCGAAACTGATGCAGATTGCAAAGCAGCTGGAGGGATTGCCACGGCATTCATCCACGCATGCAGCCGGTGTGCTAATTACGTCCAAGCCCGTGTCGGACTATGTCCCATTGCAGACCAACGACTCTGTAATAACCACTCAGTTCCCTATGGGCACGCTTGAGTCATTGGGACTGCTCAAAATGGACTTTCTGGGGCTTAGAACGCTGACCGTTATAAACGACGCACTGCATATGGTGCGCGATATGGGTGGTCCCGATCTCAAACCTGAGGACATACCGCTTGACGATCCGGCGGTGTATGACATTATATCGCGTGGCGATACCGACGGCATATTCCAGCTGGAAGGCAACGGCATGCGCGCCTTTTTGACCAACATGAAGCCGGAATGCTTCAGCGACATAATTGCGGCAATATCACTTTACCGCCCGGGTCCCATGGAATCCATACCGCGCTATATCGCGGGTAAGCAAGACCCCTCATCGGTCACATATTTGCATGAAAAGCTGAAGCCGATACTGCAGGAAACAAACGGATGCATGGTATATCAGGAGCAGGTCATGCAAATAGTGCGTGATCTGGCCGGATATTCGATGGGTCGAAGCGACCTCGTGCGCCGCGCCATGGCCAAAAAGAAAAAGGAAGTCATGGCCGAGGAAAAGGAATACTTCATACACGGTCTTGAAAAGGACGGTCAGTTGATAGTGCCCGGTGCCGTACGCATGGGCGTGCCCGAGAAAATTGCCGAGCAGTTATTCGACGAAATGAGCGCATTTGCATCGTATGCATTCAATAAATCGCATGCGGCTGCATACGGCGTAGTCGCTATTGAAACCGCATATTTGAAGTGCCACTACACGGCGCCCTTTATGGCGGCGCTTATGAATTCGGTAATCGGCAATGAAGACAAGATTTCGCAGTATATACAGTACTGCCGTAAGCACGACATAAACGTATTGCCGCCCAGCGTGAATAAGTCCAAAACCGGCTTTTCGGTGGAGCTTGTGGATGGAAAACCAGCCATTCGCTTTGGACTGATTGCGATAAAGGCCGTTGGACGGCCTTGCGTCGAGGCTGTTGTTGCGCGCCGTGAAGCGGGCGGAGAATATCGTGATCTATACGATTTCTGTGACCGCATGAGTGCGCCACGTATCGGCATAGACGGCAGGACCGAAGGTCCTTCCCCCATCAATAAGCGCGCAGTCGAGCAGATGATAAAGGCAGGTGCATTTGACGATATGGAAGGTAGCGGTCGACAAATGAACCGCGCGCAGCTCCTGTCGGTATATGAGAGCGCAATGGACTCGGCATCATCCAAGCGCAAAAGCCAGATTACGGGACAAATGTCGCTATTTGATGCAATGCCTGAAATCGAGCTGCCCATGCCGTCTGTTCCGGATATGCCCGCACCTTCCAAGCGGCTTATGCTGAATATGGAAAAGGAAACAACCGGTGTATACATTAGCGGCCATCCTTTGGATGAATACCGCGAAATGCTGGACAAGCTGCCGCTGTCCATAAGCGAAATAAAGGAGCTAAAAAACGAAGAAGAAGCGGAAGCGCGCTATGACCAGATGCGCGTAACTCTGGGCGGAATAATCGTCGCCAGTACGACAAAGATTACGCGCTCGGGCGGCATGATGGCATTTATAACGATTGAGGACGTTACTTCTTCGATAGAATGTCTGGTATTCCCCAAGATATTGGAGCAGTGCAGCGGTATGACGGCGGTCGATAAGCTGGTGCGCGTACAGGGCAAGCTGTCTTTACATGAAGATGAGGAGCCCAAAGTGCTTGTCGACGGCATATACGATATAAATGATGATAAACATGCGCAATTGCCAACGGCAATGCCGGTGATGCCTAAAGATAATACGTATGAAACGGCGTACACTGCACCTGGTCCGAGCACGTTGCCCGATATAACTGCGCCTGCTGTGAAACCATCGGCCAAGAAACCCGTCCGCAATGCCGCATACACCGTATCCGGTAACGTCATTGCGGACGAAGCGCAACTGAAAAGCGATGAGGAGATAATCCGCAAGCGTATAGCAAGCGCGGCACAGCGCAGTCAAAGTGTCGGTTCGACCGGTAAGACCAAGCTCTTTATTCGCTTGCCTGACAGGACGCGCATTGATGAGGCGTTGCAGCTTATACCAAATGGCAACAGCGTACCGGTATATCTGCATATTGCATCGGAAAACGCTACTTTACTTGCACCGGAAGAATATTGGACGGATGAAGAGGCAAACTTGTCGGCGCTTACCGATGCTTTCGGAAGCGAAAACGTCAAGCTCGTCCGGGGCAATTGATAAGTCGAATGCGATGATATTCGAGCGATTTCAATAGGGAAAATTGATTCATCGCATTGACAGTCGACTGCATATACGTTAAAATATAAGTCGCTTTTAACATATATGAGAGGCGGTGCCGTTCATATGAAACAGAGCATTCGCGAAAGCTCGACAATCCGTTTTGTTATACCGGTTATATGCGAAAACCTGCTCAGCAACATTGTCGGGCTTATATTCTCTCACCTTATCGGCGGCATAAGCGCAAGCTCGTTGACCACTATATCGCAGTGCAATAATGTGATCAACGTAATCAATGCAATGGCGACCATGCTGGTGACCGGCACGAGCATACTGTGTTCCAGGCTATTGGGCGCGGATGATAGGCTTGAAGCATCGCATGTAGTCGAACAGGCTGCGTTTTTAAGTGCTGCTGCGGCTTTGACGATAACCGCACTGTGCCTGATATTTTCGGCGCCACTTATGAAGTTGCTCATGCCAAACGCTGAAGCGGCAGTTTTGACCGAAGGCATTACATTCTTTAGAGTGCTGATCGTGTCTTTGCCCTTTTTGATGCTATATAATGTGTTTACAAGTACGTTGCGTGCGTCCGGTGACAGCCGTTCGCCACTTGTAATCGCAGTACTCATGTGCGGTATGCAGCTGCTTTTCGCGTGGCTATTCCTGCGCGTCATGAATCTGGACATAATAGGCGCGGGACTTGTGTATCTGTTTGCGCGGGTTGTCGGATTTTCTGCGGCATTCTTCATACTACTGCGCAGTCATGATTACATGCTCAGCATACGCAATATGCTTAAGCCCAACGGAATGATATTCAAGCGCATACTTAAGATAGGTATACCCACATCGATCGAGTCGATATTTGTCCAATTCGGATATCTCATTGCCGGATCGATGGTAATCGGTCTGGGTACTTTCGAAGCAGCGGTATATAATGTGGCGAATACGCTGTACTCATTTGCCGCATTGCCGCAAAGTATATGCTCCACTGTGGCCACTCCGATAGTCGGTCACTTGATAGGCGCGCATGACTTCAAAAAGGCAAGGCGCAGCGGATGGTGCATCGGAATAATTGGTATGGCAACCACCATCATGCTATGTACATTGCTAGTTACATTCGGTTCCCGCTTAACTCCCATATACTCTAGCGATGTGCAAATTCAACAGAAGGCCGCAAAGGCGTTGTGGGTTGTATTCGTCATGTGCATACCCGCGATATCGCTCAACACATTTGACCCGCAACTGCGCGTGGGCGGCGATGTAAAGTACGTCATGTACGTAACCATAATCGCCGTGTGGCTGATTCGCCTGCCGCTCACATACCTGTTTTGTTATATATGGAACATGGGCGCAGAGGGCGTGTTCTGGGCCAATACGCTTTCGCTGTCATTCCGAATGGTGTTCAATCTGGCGCGCTTTATAAAGGGCAAGTACCTATACATGCGCGTTTAAGTATTTTAGACCATCGCGCAGAGTTACCACCACCAGAAGAAAAACTCATCACCCATGCGGCGGTTTCTTCTGCGCTTTGGCTTTTTCTTGAATGGCTTAGACGTAATGCCAAACATGATTTGGAATATGCACTTAAAGGCATGGAACACCAGCATAAACGGCGCCATTAATACCGTCAATATTATAGTAAACATATCTACGTCATGCTCCTTATGGCAAAGTAGTCTTACCTTATGCATTTATATTATACCACGCTTGGGTGGCTTATGCCATTTATTTTTAAATTACCGGCCGATTTATCATACTTATATTTTGTATAGCGGCAACGTCGTTTGAAATCAGTCGCATCAAAACTGCCTAAACGCTCGAATAAAGGCAGCGCAAGCATTGACAATTGTAATGTAGAAAAGCTATAATATAAAAAACTACAGAGAGCGGGTATGACTTATGCCGAGATTGCCTGACGA
>CAYTOU010000171.1:0-5950 GCA_964439295.1 uncultured Oscillospiraceae bacterium | reverse complement strand
TAAAACAGCCCGAAGGAAATGCGTTCCTCCGGGCTGATGTGTGTTTTGAGATTACTTACCGATCTGCTCGGCAACTTCGGCGGCCAGGTCGTTGACCTTCTTCTCAAGACCATCGCCCATCTTGTAACGGGTGAAAGCGATAATCTTGGTGCCGGGTGCCTTGGCGGCCAGCATCTTCTCAACGTTCATGTCGGGATCCTTAACGAAGGGCTGCTCCATCAGGCAAACTTCCTGATAGAACTTGTTGATGCGGCCGTTAACCATCTTCTCGATGATCTTCTCGGGCTTGCCTTCGTTGCGGGCCTGAGCAATGAGGATTTCCTTCTCGTGCTCCAGATGATCGGCCTTAACCTGATCACGGGTCACATACTCGGCGGCTACAGGGGAAGCGGCAGCGATCTGCAGCGCAACATCATGCAGCGCCTCGTCAACAGCGTCGCTCTTCTCGGCAGCAGCGGCCTTTAC
This sequence comes from uncultured Oscillospiraceae bacterium, assembly GCA_964439295.1. GTDB lineage: Bacteria > Bacillota > Clostridia > Christensenellales > Aristaeellaceae > Fimadaptatus. The sequence goes on along the minus strand of CAYTOU010000171.1, from coordinate 5,485 downwards.
CAGAACGCCAACCTTGCCACCCATGTGGATGTAGCTGGCTACCTGACCACCCTCGGCCTCGTAACGTACGAAGCGGCGTACGGTCATCTTCTCACCGATCTTGGCAACCTTGGCGGTGATCAGCTCGCTTACGGTCTGGGTGTCGTCGCCGGCTACCTTGCAGGCAAGCAGCGCTTCGACATCGGCCGGATTGCTCATTATGATGGTCTTGGCGATGGACTCAACCATGCCCTTGAAATCGGGGGTGTTGGCAACGAAGTCGGTCTCGCAGTTGACCTCGACCATGGCACCGGTGCCGCAGTGAGGGCAAACATAAGCGCCAACAACGCCTTCGGCAGCAATGCGGCTTTCCTTCTTAGCGGCAGCAGCCAGTCCCTTTTCACGCAGATAGTCAACAGCCTTGGCCATATCGCCATCGGTATGGGTCAGCGCCTTCTTGCAGTCCATCATGCCGGCGCCGGTGGACTCGCGCAGTTCCTTAACCATAGAAGCAGTAATATTCATCGGTATTGCCTCCATTCAAAAATCAAATTAACGGCCGCCGCCAGTAAGCCGCGGCGGCCGTTTGAGTTTTAAGCGTATAAATTATTCGGCAGCCTCTGCGGTCTCAGCAGCGGGAGCCTCTTCGGCATTGTCCTGCTCGCCCTGACGGCCTTCCAGAACGGCGTCAGCCAGCTTGCCGGCGATCAGCTTGACGGCACGGATAGCGTCGTCGTTGCCGGGGATTACGTAGTCGATCTCGTCGGGATCGCAGTTGGTATCGACGATACCCACTATCGGGATGCCCAGTATGCGAGCCTCGGTCACAGCGATGTGCTCCTTGCGCGGGTCAACTACGAACAGAGCGCCCGGCAGTTCCTTCATGTTGCGGATGCCGCCCAGGTTCTTTTCGAGCTTTTCGCGCTCGCCCATCAGCTTAATGACTTCCTTCTTGGGCAGTACGTCAAAGTCGCCGCGCTGCTCCATGGCGTCGATCTCGTTCAGGCGTGCGATACGGGTGCGGATGGTGCGGAAGTTGGTCAGCATGCCGCCCAGCCAGCGGTTGTTTACATAGTACATGCCGCAACGCTTTGCTTCGGACTCGATGGACTCCTGAGCCTGCTTCTTGGTACCTACGAACAGAATGCTCTTGCCGCTCAGAGCAACGTCACGTACGAACATGTACGCATCGTCGATCTTGCGAACGGTCTTCTGCAGGTCGATTATGTAGATGCCGTTGCGCTCAGTGAATATGTACTGAGCCATCTTGGGGTTCCAGCGACGGGTCTGATGACCGAAATGTACGCCGGCTTCCAGCAGTTGCTTCATGGAAATAACAGCCATTTTAGGTATCCTCCTTTTGTTATGCCACCCTGGCGCCACTTGCTAAGGGAACACCGCAATGCGGCACTGGCTCCCCGCTAGGCTACAGGTGTGTACTTGGGCGCATATGCGCACCTTGCAAATTATACCACAGCCCGCCTATATAGGCAAGGCGGCGCAAGGTTAAATCTACTCCTGTTCAATCGCTTTTACTGCTGCGGGCGCTTTTCGAACATGTATTTTTTGAAATAGCACAGCACCGCCACGCCGCTGAGTACCGCCGATACGTAGAATGTGCCCTGACGCCCGAACAGGTTTATGAACGCCGCGCCGCCCAGATTGCCTATCGCGCGCGCGAAACCGAAGCCCACTATGCCCAGAAGCATCTGCCCCGATGCCTTAAGCTCGGCGGGCACATGGTCGTTTACATAGTACGCCATAGTGACCGTCATTACGATAAAGCCCCAGCCGTGGAATAGCTGCGTCGCCATTACCGCATATACGTTTGTCAGCGTGCCCAGAAGTATCCAGCGTATCGTGACCGCAATGCCCGCGGTTATAAGCAGCTTGCCCGCGCCAAAGCGGTTGTACAGGCGGTTGGAGAAGAGCAGAAATGGAATCTCCGCCGCCGACGATATCGTAAAGCACAGACCCAGTAGAGTTTAGTTCGCGCCTTCCAGTTCGGTAAAGTGCAGCGAAAAGTATGTATAGAAGTAGCCCATCGAAATCTGAAGCGGCATGACAAAGCCCAACAGAAGCATGAGCTCCTTTTGCTTAAACAGCTCGGTGAACTTCATCTTCTTATGCCCGCTCTCGCTCTGATGCCCGGGCACGGGCGGCAGCAGGAATGTGACCATCGCCGCGACAATGAGCAGTCCGCCGGTCATCCATATGGACAGGTTCCATCTTTCGCCGATTATCGTGCCCGCAAGAGGCGACAGAATCGCAAACGACATTGTGCCCGCGATGCGCACGGGTCCAAACGGCGCGCCTTCCAGTCCCTCCAGCGCCACTGTATCATTCATGGGCTGCAGGGCGGTAAAGAAAAACGAATACGCCGTGACCGCAATAAGCAGATACCAAAACGACGAGCTTATAAGATAGCTGAGTATCAGTACCGCCGACGCCAGGTACATCAGCCTAAACACCGCCGTCTTACTGCGCGAGCGGTCGCCCAATGTGCCCCACACCGGCTGCGCAATGAGCGATATGAGCGGCGGCGCGGCCATAAGCACGCCTATCTCTATATCGGTAAGTCCCTGCGCGCCGAAGTATTTTGAAATGTAGTTTTGGTACACGCTGGTCACCGCGTAGTACGCGGCCATCGCCGAGCCTATTTTGACCGACCTGTTCATCTGCTGTGCCTCCCAAGTTTAATGAGCGTATTTTAGCACATCCCCGCGAAAATTAAAAGCGTGTTCAAGTAATTACATCATGGCCATAAAAAGTACATACTTAATCGGTTAAGCCTGTAATTGCCCCGTCATTTGCCCGCCCACACATTTGCATTCGAGTGCGCGCTATGCTATAATCCTATCGATTGTATCTGAATTCAGAGGGACAAAAGTGTCCCAAGGAGAGTACCGGATGATTCCCATACCACAACCATATGCCCGCCCGGTGCGCAGGCTGCGTCTATGCGCGCTGGCGAGCGGTTCAAAGGGCAACTGCATATACGTGGGCTGCGGCGACACGCACATACTAATCGACTGCGGCATACCTCAGCGCGACATTTCGGCGGGGCTTGAGCACTTGAGCGCCAATTCGCCTATACCGATAGCGCCCAAGGATATAAGCGCGATACTGATAAGTCACGAGCATTCCGACCACATAAAGTCATGCGCGGGGCTTGCGCGGCGGCACGACCTTACTGTATACGGCAGTGCCGCAACGCTTAATGCTATAAATTTAAAAAGCGGCGCGCGCGGCATACCGGTGCGCAACATGCGCGCGATTTTGCCCGGTCAGGACTTTTACATAGGCGATATAAACATAACGCCGTTCAAGACGCCGCACGACGCCGCATGCTCGGTCGGGTATCGCGTGGATGTGGGCGCGGCGTCGATAGCGGTTGCGACCGACATAGGGCACATATCGGAAAGCTGGCTTGGCGCAATAGAAGGTTGCCAACTGGTCATGCTGGAAGCCAATCACGACCCGGACATGCTCATAAACGGCACATATCCCGAATCGCTCAAGCAGCGCATACTATCCGATCGCGGGCACTTAAGCAACGACGCATGTGCGCGCGCGGCGGTGCGGCTGGTACGTTCGGGCACGCGGGTAATACTGCTCAGCCACTTGAGCGAAAACAACAACACGCCCCGCCTTGCCTACGACACGGTATGCGCGGGTCTAACGAAAAACGGCATAGTCCCGGGCAAGGATGTATATGTGGGGCTACTTGAGCAGCATCACGCGAGCGACATATTCGAGCTTGAATGCGAATAAACCATATCGGAGGGAAATGGCATGAACGCGGTCATACTATGCGTAGGGTCGCTTAAAGAAAAGTACTTTACCGACGCGTGCAATGAATACCTAAAGCGTTTGACGCGTTACGGCTCGTTTGAGCTAAAGCAGGTACCCGATCTAAAGATTGCGGACAAGTCGGGCTTAAGCGGTACGGGCGGTTTAAGCGCCTTAGAGCGCGACGTAATAAAGCGCGAAGGCGAGAGTCTACTCAAGCAGATACGCCGCGACGACTATGTGGTTGCGCTTGCCATAGACGGCAAGTCGCTCTCATCGCCGGAGCTTGCGCAAAAGTGTGCCGATTGGCGCATGAACGGGCGGCGCACTGTATTTGTGATAGGCGGGTCATTGGGGTTAAGCGATGAAGTACTCGCGCGCGCCGACTACAAGCTATCTTTTTCAAAGATGACATTTCCGCACCAGCTGATGCGGGTGATACTCTTGGAGCAGGTATACCGCGCGATGACAATACTTTCGGGCGAAAAGTACCACAAGTAACCTACTCACACTTAGCGCACTCAAAAAAGGAGGACATGCATGATACTCAGACAAATCGGACCCGACCGCGCGCGCGAAATGGACATGATTGATTCGGTAGCGTTCACATATCCTCTAAGCGATCCCAAGCCGCACGACAACGCGACGAACGTAAGCGAGCAGGAGAGTCATTTAGAGCGCTTTGCGATGGAAGATGAGCGCACGGGCAAGCTAATGGGCGGCATGCTGTTAATCGACTATCAAACGCGTATAGGCAACCGATGGCTACCGCTTTCGGGCATAGGCGGTGTATCGACTCTACCCGAATACAGGCGCATGGGTGTAATAAGGGGCATATTTGAGCGCGTGCTTCCGCGCATGTACGAAAAGGGCTATGCGCTATCGGGGTTATACCCGTTTTCGCACGCGTTCTACCGCAAGTTTGGGTACGAGACGATGAGCGGCATACGGCAGTACACTGTGGGGCTTGAGCAATTACGTGCCTTTCCGATGCCGGACGAAATACGCCCGATAGACAATCCGCGCGACGAGTTATCCGCGCGCGGTGTATACGAGCTATTCTCCAAGCAGCGCGACGCGAGCATACGCCGCGAGCTAAGCAGCCAATGGAAGGACATATTAGGCGGCGACATACACAAGGACTGCGTATACAAGTACTTACTTATGCGCCGTGCAAACGGCAAGCAGGAGCCCTGCGCGTACATAGTCTTTACTCCGGAAAAGGAGAAGGACATGAACACATTTACGATTGCTGTGCGCGAGGCGGCATTTATCGACCCGGACGGTTTATACCGTTTACTTGGTTTTGCATCGACTTTTTATCCGCACTACCGGCACATACGCATGATACTACCGGGCGACATTGATTTAGGTTTAATCTGTCCCGATCCATACGATGTCGAGCTCCGCGTAAACTACGACTACATGCTACGCGCCATCAATGCGAAGGTCTTACTAGAGAGCATGCCACTTTCGCCTACTCTAAGCGCGCTTAGCGAATACAAGTCGTCATCGTTCACTCTACTCCTACACGACGAACTGATACCGCAGAACGAAGGCCTCTACGTCATTCGCGCAAAAAAGAGCGGCGTCACCTGCGAAAAGGCATTAGTAGGTTCAGCCGACCTTGAAATGGGCATCGGCACTTTCACTCAATTAGTCATGGGCTCAATCGCCCTCCCCGAAGCCCTCTCACGCCCCGACTTCCGCATCC
>CAYTOU010000170.1:0-5959 GCA_964439295.1 uncultured Oscillospiraceae bacterium | reverse complement strand
GGAATATTAGTTCTGAAAAGCTACTTGCACACTAAATCAAAGCTAACGGCTAACAGCTAACAGCTAACCGCTCCCCCTATTTATTCCTCAACCTGTACTCTCCGGGCGTCATGCCGTATGCGCGCTTGAAGAGCTTGGCGAAGTATTGCGGGCTGGATATGCCGATGGCTGTGGATATGTCGCGTAGGGTGTGGTTTTCGGTAAGTAGCTTGGTGGCATGCTCCAGCCGCACATGCTGTATGTATTCGCATACCGAATAGCCGGTTTCCTTGCGGAAAAGTTTGTGTAGGTAAGTCGGGTGAATGTGTAGCTCCTGCGCAATCGAAAGCACGGTAAGCTCGCTCGAATAGCGCTTGGCGATTATGTCCAAAGCACCTTCGACATATGCCGACCGCTGCGGTAGACGCGTCTTTTGCCAGAGCCGCGCCATGAGTAGGATTACCTGCGTTGCCATAAGCGAGCATATCCGTTCCGACTCCATGCGCGTGCCGGCGGCACTTAATACAATCTGCTTCATAAGGTCGTGCATGGTGCCGTCCTCGTCGGTCAGTACCATGTATGGCGCGGGAGTGGTCAACATGTGCCATAGCGCGGGGTAGGATTGCGCAAGCGACTTTATGCTAGGACAGCGCCTGTCGTCGGCTTCAAGCTGAAACTCGATATTCATCATGCCGAATGGCGTGGAGCGATCCAGAACCAGATGGTGCCGTATGTCGGAATCGATGAATATGAATTGGTGCCGCGCGAGCGTGACAATGCTTCCGCCTATGTCAACACTTGTCGTGCCTTCTGTGACATACATGATTTCACATAAAGTGTGCGAATGCACTATTTCGTCCATGGTCGTCGATAGCATGTCTGCCCTGTCATAATACGCGTATACCACGGGTACATAGTCACGCTCTAAAAAACAATGCGAATATATGGAAATCATGAATTATACCTCTTCAAATGTTACGGTGTTCGAGGAGTACGCAGTGCTGTAGTCGCACGTAACCGCATATGTGCGCCTGTATTCCTGCGGTGTAATACCCGTGTATCGTTTGAAACAGCGGCTGAAATACTGCTGAGTGGTTATCCCGCATAGCTTGGATATGCTCAGCATGCTTAGATCGGTGCGCGCAAGCAAAAAGCACGCCTTCTCCATGCGTAGATTGTTTAGGTATTGCCCCGGATGAGTTCCGGTCTGCTCGGTGAATAGCCGGTGTAAATGCCCCACATGCACACCCGCCGCGCGCGCAATGTCGTCCGTCGTTATGTCAAACATGTAATTGTCGCGTAGATACTGTATCGCCGCGCGCACATGCTTGTTGCCCAGCGGCGCACTCTCGCTCGGGTGTACGCATGCCGATGCCGCGCATAGTACCAGCGTGGATAACGCACATCCGGTCAATAGATCGCGCTCATTGCCTTCGTACCGCTGATATGCCTCTATCAGCGATATCGCGCTCAATACATGCGCCTGCTTGTCGTGAAATAGAAAGTGCTGCCCGCCCAATTGGCAAAATGCCCTGTAATCCGCATATACCGAATACATGTCGGCGGGGGACATTGTCGCCGGGCGCACCGCGCCTAATCCTATCGCAATTTGCTTTAGATGTAAATCGTCCGATGCCTTTATGGCAGTGGGCTCTTCGCCGCGCAATAGTAGCACTTTGTCGCCCGCAATGGTCGCCGCGCCGCTGTCGAATGTAACTTCACAACTGCCTTCGGACGCAATAATCAGTCTTAACTCGTTTGGAGAACACTTGATATCGCTCTCGTGCGATATCCCAATCAGTTCAAATGACCCGGATCCCGTGAGCCAGCCATCCATATGACCGCCTCCAATTAAGTATTATGATAATACATTATACCACGAAATGCGACAAAAATGCAAATGCGTTTAGATCTTTACGGTTACAGTTTTATGTCATTGTGAGGCACTGTTTTTCCAATATGTTGCATCTTTTCCGCCAATATATTCCCTTCCAATCCCAATAAAATTTGCTAAAATGATATATAAGGCATATACCAAACGATAGGAGTGAAACTTGCATGGCAATGGAACATGTGGGATATGTGACAAAGAACCTCTTGGGCATGGTCGACTTTTACTGCAAGTACTTCGGCGGTACGGCGTCGCATTGGACAGAGGACGGCACCGATTACGAATTGTACTTCATCAGCTTTCCGGGCGGCGGCAGTCGGCTTGAACTTCAGAAGTGCCAAAGTGATCTGCCCGATGGAATAAACAATCAGGGCGCGGTGGGACTGGCGCACGTGGCGTTTCAGGTGGAGACCAAGCAGGAGCTGCATGAGCTTACCGACCGCATGGTGGCGGATGGCGTTAAGCTGCGCACGCCGCCCACAGCATACGGCACCGAGTTCTATGAGTCCAGCGTATTCGATCCGGACGGCAATATAGTCGAAATAGCCGTCAATCAGAAAAATCTGTAAGGAGCGATATGATGAAAGCGCAAATTATAGCCGACAAGCATTTTCAGATAGACAAGGTAAGCGACCATCTGTTCAATTCATTCGTTGAGCATCTGGGGCGCGATGTATACGGCGGACTGTACGACCCGGATAGCCCGCTCGCCGATGACAAGGGTTATCGCAAGGATCTGATTGACGTTGTGCGACAGCTCAAGATACCGCAGGTGCGCTATCCGGGCGGCAATTTCAGCTCGGGCTATCACTGGGAGGATGGCATAGGTCCGGTTGAGCAGCGCCCGCATAAGCTCGACTTGGCGTTTCAGTCGATAGAAACCAACCGTTTCGGCACGGATGAGTTCATGGAATGGACGCGCCGCGCCGGTACCGAGGCGATGATGGCGGTCAATATGGGCACGCGCGGACTGGAGGATGCGCAGAATCTATTCGAATATTGCAATTTCCCGGGCGGCACGTATTGGAGCGACCGCCGAATTGCCAACGGCATAAAGCAGCCGTACAACATACACACATGGTGCTTGGGCAACGAGATGGACGGCGTGACATGGCAAACCGGTCACCGCATAGCCGATGATTACGGTCGCGTGCTTGCCGAAACCGCCAAGGTGCTACGCTGGATTCAGAAGGACATAGAGATAATAGGCTGCGGCAGCGCGTCGCCCGAAATGGACACCTTGGGCACGTGGGAGACCACTGTCCTACAATACGCGTATGACTATGTGGACATGCTGGACATGCACATATACGACAAGAATTACATTAACGACACTCAGAACTACATGGCAAGTGCCCTGCGCATGGATAGGTACATATCCGATGCGTTGGCGGCGGTTGACTATGCCAAGGCGCTCAAGCGCGGGCGTAAAACCATCAATCTGGCGTTCAACGAATGGAATACGTGGTTCATACTGGAGGACACCGATCACCGCGACAGGCTATGGACCAGCGCGCCCAGCCTACTTGAGGATTCCTTCACCATGGAGGATGCGATAGTCGTGGGCGACATGATGCTATCCATGCTCAAGCGTGCCGACCGCGTCAAGACCGCGTGCATATCGCAGTTGGTCAACGTAAACGCGCCTTTCATGACCGAGGTAGGCGGTAGTGGCAGCTTCAAGCAGACCATATTCTACCCGTTCATGCACGCATCGCTATACGGGCGCGGCATTGCGCTTGAGACCCCGGTCAAGTGCGCCAAATACGACAGCAAGCAATACACCGACGTGCCATACCTCTCAAGCGTATGTGTATGGAACGAGGAAAACGACGAGCTGACTGTATTCGCGATCAACCGTAGCGTATCCGAGCAAATGGAGCTGGAGGCGGATGTACGCAGCTTCTCCGGTTATGCGCTCAAGGATCACCTTATACTGACCGATGCCGATCCCAAGGCGAAAAACGATTTCCAAAACCCCAACCGCGTAACGCCTTACTCGAACACTACCAACGACTCAATGGACGACGGCATACTGCACGCGATACTCCCGAAGATGAGCTGGAATGTGCTGAGACTGGGGAAGTAGGGGCGTTTTTTAGAGCTCTTAGCCGTTAGCTGTTAGCGGTTAGCTTGAATTAGTGCGCAAGTGGATTTTCAGAACAAATATTCTATTGCCTGTTTCACACTCTGCACACCTTATTGACGCTGTATTGAGTTAGAATGCTAAGTCGCTCTGCATTCTAACTCAAGCTAACAGCTAACGGCTAATCGCTAACAGCTCCCCCTCGCTCCCTAAACGCTTTCGGCGTCACGCCGTATACCTTCCTGAAAACCGTGCTGAAATAGCCGCTGTCCTGATAGCCTACCTGCTGCGCAATCACATGTACCTTTTGCTTCGTGTTGATGAGAAGATCGGCGGCGCGTTCAATTCTGACTTTTGTCAGATAGTCCCATAGCCCCATGCCGGTCTGCTGCTTGAAGCTCTTGCATAGCAAAAACTTATCCACGTAAAACTCGCGCGCAATGCTGTCCAGCGACAGCTCCTGCGCCATGTTTTCACTTAGGTAGTTCTTGAGCCTGGGTACCGACACGGCGCTTTCGCCTTCGTCATGCACGCTCATTTCGACATACCCTTTAAACAGCTTCTTAAGCATATCGTGTAGCTCCCCAAGCGTTTGACACGCCGATATATCGTCCGGGCGTATCATATCCGAATTGATTGTACATAGCGGGTCGATGTACTTGAACACCCTATCCAGCGAGTTGAGAAAGCGGTACACGCTGTCATACACCATCGGCGGTAGCAGCATCATGTCCGAAAAGTAATTTATATAATCCGCGGTAATGCTCATCAAGTGCGGCATCTCAAAGCAGGAGAGTATAGCGTTCGACAGCTGCTTTTCCAGCGCAATCAACCGCACATAGTCGTTTTTGACTGTGAAACAGTCGGGCGCGTAAAAGCAAACGCGCTCATCGCGATAGAAGCGCTGCATAAGCGCCTGACGCGTTTCATCGACCTTTTCGCACATGCCTTCGCTTTCGCTAAGCACGGTGCTCACGCCGACCACTGCGTTCGATTCGGGGCATTCGCGCGCGATTTCTTTTAGCAGCAATTCAAGCTTCTTGCGCACATCACCGCCTTGCGGCAACGCCAAAAACAGCTCATCCGGCGCATCCATGCGCACGCACAGTAGTCCCTTACGCGAAATCAGCTCCATAGCCCCGTCCCTAAACTCGCTTGCCAGGCGAATCAGACAGAACACCATGGGTTCTTCGTCCCATAGCCTCAGCATGGGCAATAGCCGACCTGTCAGCGACGCATCGGTTGAATGTATGGCCTGATACAGCAAAAAGAACAGCTCGTCATAGAAGTCTTGGCAACTCTTTTCGATGAGCTGATTTAGCATTTCGGTAGGCTTATTACAAAACTCGTCAAGACTGTATATCTCATTTCCGCCGATGTCGCACACGCCGTGAAACGTATCAAAGTCCAGCCCCTGCGTCACGACATGCAGCTGCACGCACTTGGGCCTGCGCTTAAGCGCGGACCGCAGTTCATGTGTCAGCATATCATATTCGACCGCCAGCATATAGTACCGATCCGTCCCCAGCCTAAGCATAAACTCGCCGGGATCGTCGGTAATCAATGTATCGTGACTAAGCGCCTGCGGACGCAGTTTTGAACAAATTTGCGATTTGAAAAGGGCCATACATTTCATTGTGGGGTCACCTCGATGGTATTATAGCATGCATCTTAAGCGTATGTGAAGAGTGGTGACAACCTCATTTAGAATGAAAAATGGCGGGAAATATGCGGCTAAAACAGGTCGAAAGTGCTGTAAAATTGTTTTTGCTCATTTGCGCAAAACTGTTGTCGGTTTGCGGATGTGGTTTTCAAGTATTGACAATTTGAAAAAAAAAAACGTATAATGGGCTTGTAAGGTTAAGGAACATACATGACAGTATGAGCTTTGCGACTGATAGTATTATGACTTGGAATATAAAGGCAAAAATGAGGTGTAATAAATGAGCGGATTGAAGAACGGTGTATGGCCTACCATGATAACACCGTATAATCAGGACGGT
>CAYTOU010000169.1:0-5967 GCA_964439295.1 uncultured Oscillospiraceae bacterium | reverse complement strand
GCTGGAAAAGAGCAGCTTCCGGCCGGACGGAAAGCTCATCCCGAAGTTCCTTGTGCTGGGCCTTACCAGCTTCCTCGCGCAAATTTCTTTGGTCATCTCGATGGCGGCTGTGCAGAATATGTGCATGAAATACGGCGCAATGGATCCCGTTTTCGGGCAGCCGGAATATGCACAGATTCCCCTTGCTGTCCTTGGTATCGTGATGAAGTTCTTCCAGATCGCCATTTCCATCGCCATCGGCATGGCGGCTGGCTGTATTCCGATTGCCGGATATAACATCGGCGCAAAGAAAAGAGATCGTGCTAAAACGCTGTTTTCCAGACTGCTGCTGGCAGAATTGATTGTTGGCGTGGTTGCACTGGTGATCGTAGAGGTATTCCCGCTGCAAATTGCCATGCTGTTCGGCGCGGCCAATGAGAGTGCGTATTATGCGGACTTTACAGTCAAGTGCTTCCGCACATATCTGTGCCTGATGCCGTTGGCGACACTGAACAAGGGCACCTTCATCTACTTGCAGGCGCTGGGCAAGGCCTTTGCATCCACTGCCGTTTCCATGACCCGCGAAATTATTTTCGGCGTGTCGCTGCCCATTATTCTGCCGATCTTCTTCGGGCTTGACGGCCTATTGTGGTCGTTCCCGGCAGCGGACCTGCTGACCTTCATCATTGCGGCCTTCTTCATCCGGCAGACCTACCGTGAACTTTCCGATACCACCACGGACATTTTGAAAGACTAAGTGTAACTTTTCCGCGCGTTTACTGCAGCATGTTGACATTCTGCGGCTGAATCTGCAACCTGGAACATATAATACAGAATGCCGGCCGTCTCCCATTTCTGAGAGACGGCCGGCGTTCCGTTTTGTCCGTTATTTACTGTCCCAGCACTTGGGGCTTGCCCTTTATTTGCCCGTTCATCTCTTTCTGCCCGATGCGGTCGGGCTGGTTCTCCATTTCCCGTACTTCATTCTTCGCGAGGGTTTTGGCAACATATTGCCTGGACTTTTCAGGCGTCAGCTCCATAAGAATGTCATCGTTGGAGAGGGCGGCAAGCTTCTCTATATCAGCCCCAACCTTGCTTCTGATGAGCTTGCGCAGTTCCTCCGGCATTCCGTTGCCGCTGTACATACCATCGATATTCTTGCCGAAATCGATGGAAAGGCCGAACTTGTTGTGCATGGAGCCGGACTGCAGCTGTGTTGAAACTGCGGTGTATGCCTTGCGCTTCGAATCAAGCGCAATATACTCCGGCTTCTTCCTGTCGGCATCGGAATGCAGCATCTTGTCCATCTCCTGCCGAACTGCTTCCGCCTGTGCGTAAGAATCGTCCAGTATTTTTTTATATAGCTCTGAACCCGAGATTTCCTTGGAGTGTGCGAATATCATCGACTGGGTGATGCGAAGACCGATGATGTCAACGATTGCATCGATCTTCTGCTCGACTTTCAGGTCGGGATTATCGACAAGCTGTTCCATCGCGTCAATGCCGCGATCCCACACTTTTCCGATATTTCTGCAGATGCTTGCGTTATGGAAGTCTTTCTGGGTGCAGCCGTAGCCGACCATATTAAGGCGCAGCTCTTCATCGTGGTCTATGATATCAAGCATCTCGCCGGCATAAGTGGCGTAGTCCGCGAGGGTGTTTGAATCGAGCACGGAATCATGAAACATGACCTGCTGCGTACACTTGCGCAGGCCCTCGAAAAGAATGCCGGCGAGCTGACCTTTCCGCCCATTATTGTAGCTTTCAAGTGCCTTTGCAAGGGTGGCTCTCGCATTGTTTACCCAGGGAATAGCATGCGAGATTTCGCGGTGCTGGCGGGTAAAGAGTGCCTCGCTTTTGATATACCAGGTGCCGAGTGCCTGGTCCTTTTCCTCCTCGGTGCGCGTGTCCTTGACTATGTCCTGCCCCGGGATGGGATGAGTGGGTGTTTCAATCATGTTTTCATTGGTACTGAATGCTGCAAAACCCAAAAGCGCGATTTGATGGTTGGAAAAGTTCTTGCACTCGGGCAGCTTTATATCCATGAGAACATCTTTTCCAATCTTGGAGTCAAACACTGATTCTGGCAGAATTTTATCATTTATGGCGTCCTGCTTGGCCCGCTCATTTTTTTCGGCATCGAGCCGACGACCCATCAGAAAGTCAAAACGTTCTCTTCCGTGCGCGCGATGCTCGACTATACTGCGAACATCGAACTTACTGGAATTAAGCGGTACCAGGCGTTTTGCTATTTCCGCATGCTCGGCAATGGCTGCGTCGACCTTATCAAGGTCCTTGCCCATTTTTTCAAGATTGGCACGGTGGTCTTCTGCTGCCTTCGCACGCTTCTCATATTCGGAAAACCTGCGGTTATACTTATCGAGTTCCCTGTTGTATGTCTCTGTCTTCTCCTCATATTCCTCAAGTGCCTGGTCATACTGCTCGAGGGCTGCTGCTCCGTAGAACCCGAATGTGATGGTATTCAGGAATCTCAGCCAGCGGCTGGGCTCACGGGGTGCGGGGCCGGGCTCCTTGAGCTTGAATTCCGGCTTTTCCCCCGGCTTCTCAGACACGGTCTTGATATTTGCGCCAGAGATATTGACAATACAACCGCGCGGATTCACCACGGTTGCCCCGCCCGGGGCGGTGACAATCGCCTGGAAATATGTGTACTTGTCTCTTTCGCCCTGCGGGCCTGCCTGGTGATAAATCGGCAGTTCCCAGTTGTCGCTGTCAATGTCGATGCCGATTTTGTTGAAGTCGTCCTCATGGCTGTAGTAGAAATACTTCGCCGGGGCGGTATCCTTCATTTCCTGCAGTTGCTGATCGTTGTATTTTCCCATATATACCCTCCTGTCGGTTGACACGTTTTCGCTTCATTGTTTTCTACAATTATAATACGCACGTGGGGCCTGTCAAGTTTCACACGGGACACAAATTCTTTTAAGGCAACACCGCACAATATCGTCTGCGGCGCATTGCGGAAATTTTGATCCCGCATTTCGTTGCATTTCCTTGCAATACACAAAGTATTGCTGCGGCAATGCGCCTCATTCGGAAGCAAAATTTGCTCGCAAATCGCTCTTGCCGAATTATGCGGTGCTGCCTTAATTTTCCGATGCCGCTTTTTGCCGTAAAGCAAAAATATACGGTTTCCGATGACTGGCGGAGCTGTTATGCCCCAATGCGTCAGACAAGCCCGTCCTCCCGCATTTTTTGCAGAATCCTTGCGATGAGCCCCACCCGCTGGAAGGGGGTCATGAGGTAGTAGCCGTCCACATGGGGGGCGATCGCCCCGGCGATGGCGGCGGATACCCGGAGGGCGATGGCTTCGCACTCCTCCCGGTCCTTGTCCCGGTAGAGGTCAATGATCTCGTCGCACACCCGGATGCCGGACACCTCGTTGTTCAGGAAGCAGGCGTTGCGGTAGCTCACCACAGGGAAAATGCCGCCGAAGAGCTTGCCGTGCAGCTCCGCTCTGGCCCGCTTGAGGTTTTCGAGGGCTTCGGCGGACAGCACCGGCTGGGTCAGGAAGCCCTGCACCCCGGCTTCCTCCTTCTCCTTCGCCAGCCGCAGCTGCACGTCAAAATTCCGGGCGTTGAGGTTCAGCGCGCCAAAGATGTGGAAGGGGGTGGACAGGGTGTCCGCGCTCAGGGTGCTGACGTACCGGGCCAGCTTCCGGGAGTTGAAGTTGAATACGCTCTTGACCTCGTCCCGGCTCTCGGTGGGGACGGGGTCGCCGGTGACCAGCAGAATGTTGTGGACATCCTCGATGGACAGGCCCAACAGCAGTGCCCGGATGGCGTTGAGGTTCCGGTCCCGGCAGGTCATGTGGGGCAAAGTCTCCACTCCAAGCTCACGCTTGATTTTGCAGGCCAGCAGACAGCTGTCCGCCCGGGGCCGTCCCACCGGGCAGTCCGCGATGGTGACTACATCTGTCCCCGCGTCCCGCAGGGTGCCCACGCCGGACAGGAAGGAGGCAATATCGTCGTTGGCCGGAGGGTCAAGCTCCACCGCTACAGCTTTCTTGCCGTGACGCAGCTTGTCCCACAGGGCATCCGACTCCGCCCTGACGGCGGAGCCGTGGATGGCCTCCGGTTCGGGCGCGGGTTCGGGGGCCGCACCCTCCCGCAGCAGCATGGCCAGACGGGCGATGTGGTCCGGCGTGGTGCCGCAGCAGCCGCCCACAATGGCCGCCCCGGCGTGGAGAATCTGCATCATCTGCTGGGCGAAGTAGTCCGGCTTGCCTTGATAGGCCGTCCGGCGGCCCAGCACGGTGGGATAGCCCGCGTTGGGCATGACGGACAGCATGGCCCCTTCCAGCTTCAGCCCCCGGACGCAGGCCAGCAGGTGATGGGGGCCGGACATGCAGTTGAAGCCTACGGCGTCCACACCGGGCAGCGCCGCCGTCCGGCGCAGCAGCTCCCGCCCGGGAATGCCCTCCCGGGTGAAGCCGTCTGCCCCAACGGCGTAGGACACGATGAGAAAGCTGTCCGGACAGCGGTCGTGAAGGAAGGCGGCCAGCTCCGGGATGCCGTCGTCGGAGGACAGAGTCTCCGCCAGAAAGCGGGTGACGCCCGCCTTCAGGAACTGCTCCGCCTGAAGGATGAACAGCTGCCCCGCGGCGCAGCCGTCGGTGCTGGAAATAGGGCCGAGGTCGGCGAAAACCTCCGCACCGTAGGGCTCAGCTGCCTCCTTGGCCAGACGGCAGCTGGCGGCGATGATGGCTTCGGCCGGAGTGCCGTCCCCCTGAGCCAGATCCGCCCCCACGGAAAAGGTGTTGGTCTTGATGGCCCTGGCCCCGGCCTCCAGATAGGCCCGGTGGATGGCGGAGATCTCCTCCGGGTGGATGAGACTTGCCCGTTCACACCGCTCACCGGCCCGGCCGGGCAGAGCGGCGAATACGGTGCCCATGGCTCCGTCAAACAGGAGCGGCTGCTCCGGCGTGTAATGCTCTTTGCTGTGGTTGTTCACTTGCCAAATACCTCCCGGGCGATCTCGACGCTCTGCCGGGCGTCCTTCGCGTAATAGTCCGCGCCCATTTTCGCGGCGTACTCCGGCGTAACCACCGCGCCGCCCACAAAGGTGATGGGGGGCTCGGGCAGGGTGCGGAGCAGCTGAATGGTTTCCTCCATGGCGGGGAGAGTGGTGGTCATCAGGGCGGACAGACCCACCAGCCGGATGTGCTTTTCCCGGACGGTGTCCGCAATGGTCTCCGGCGGCACGTCCCGGCCCAGATCAATGACGTCGTAGCCATAGTTTTCCAGCACGGTCTTGACGATGTTTTTGCCGATGTCGTGGATGTCGCCCTTGACGGTGGCGATGACCATGGTGCCCTTTTTCATCACACCGCTGCCCTTTTTGGCCATGGATTCCCGAATGACCTCGAAGACGGACTGAGCCGCCTGAGCGGCGCTGAGCAGCTGGGGCAGGAACATGGTGCCCTTTTCGTACTGGTCGCCCACGGCGTCCAGCGCGGGGATGAGCCGCCGCTCCACGATGGACAGCTCGTCCTCCTGCTCCAGCGCCTCCCGGGCCAGCCGCCCGGCGTCGCTCCGCAGGCCGCGGATGACCGCGTCCTCCAGCGTCATGCCCTCTGCCGCGGGAGCCGCCGGTGCTGCGGACCGGGCCGCTCCGGCAAAGCGTTCCACGTAGGCGCGGCACTCCCGGTCCTCGCCGGACAGCACCCGGAAGGCAGACACCGCGTCCATGATGGCGGTCTGGTTGGGGTTGATGATGGGGAGCGTCAGCCCGGCCTCCATGGCCTGAATGAGGAACGTCTCGGTGATCAGCGGCCGGTTGGGAAGTCCGAAGGAGATGTTGGACACCCCCAGCACGGTCTGGAGCCCCAGCTCCTGCCGGACGGTGCGCAGGGCGGAGAGAGTCTCCCGGGCCTGCTCCTGCTGGGCGGAGACGGTGAGGGTCAGGCAGTCGATCCACACGTCCTCCCGCCGGATGCCGTGGGCCAGCGCCGCGTCCAGAATGCGC
>CAYTOU010000168.1:0-6023 GCA_964439295.1 uncultured Oscillospiraceae bacterium | reverse complement strand
CACACTAACTCAAGCTAACGGCTAACAGCTAACCGCTAACAGCTGGCGCGCGCGCACGCGCGCATCAAACAATCACATCCGGCTCGGTCAAAAGACCCATCGGCCACAGGCGATAGGAGTAGCTCCACTGCGTGCCCTGCGTACGCCAGCTGTTGGGGCCGTAGTACGACCAAGTGTTGTCGGAGTTATGCAGCGGGCCGAACGCGTTAATGCGGTTGCCATAGACCTTTATGCCTATGCGATGTTCGCCGGGTGTTGCATCCATATGCAGCACATACGGCGCGTATGCTATTACGCCCTTGCGCTCGCCGTCCAGAGTTACCTCTATCAGCGCGCCCACATACTTAGGCGTATGCAGCGTAATGCCCTTATCGCCCGCCGTTACGTCGTACAGGTATGTTACACTGCCCGCGTAGAACGGCAGACCCTGCGCCGCCCAGTTGCCAATGCCCAACTCGCGCACGGGCGCGGTCAGCGTGCCGTGATCGCCCTTCAGCTTTACGCCGAAGTCGCCCAGCAGGTAGCACCACTCTATATTGCCGCGGCGCTTGAAGTCTATGTCGATTTCGATTGTATGCCTACCCGACGTGAATGCGGGCAGTGCGCAGCGCTTAATGCACTTATCGACGAACCAGCCTATGGGCTTAAGCTCAACGGGCTTGCCGTCAAACTTGAGCGCGGCGTTCTCGATTTCTTCCATTGCGATTTCGGGCGCGGCGACCGCTACCTCGCTATCGAACGTGAAGCGCAGCGACACGGTATGCTTGCCGTCCGGGAACACCTTGCCGGCATCCACCCACGGCTGTGCATAGTGATTGCCGCGTATGGGCACATTCCACTTCTTGCGCGCGATATTGTCTATGCGCAGTACCTCGTCCCTATCCTGCCACTCACCGCCGTCCAAGCTATACTCGGCCATGTCCAGTATAAGCACGTTCGGCTCGTCCAGCTCAACCAATGCGCTGCCGCTTAGACGCTTGCCCTCGGGCACATTTACGCTGTCCTTGGTGACTTCTGTGGGCACCTCGACGCTTTCGGTCAGGTGTACCAGCAGGCTGTCATAGCCGTCCATTACGTACTTAATGACGGTTTCGCCGTCCTTATGCGCATACTCCAGCGGCTTAATCTTGCCGTCCAATGCGTCATACTGGCATGCCTCGAACTCGCCGCGCACGCGCAGGGTTATCTTATGCCTTTGGATTACATCGGGGTTTTCGGGATTAAAGGCATGCGCTATGAACAGCCAACGGTCGTGACCGTCCTGACGGTACTGGCTGAGCAGGTTGCCCGGGCGCGTGCCGTCCTCGATGCGTATGTCTATCTGGCGCTCGTCGGAAAGAGCCTCCAGTATGGCGTTGCGGCTAAAGCTTATTACGGTTGCGCGCTTAGCCAGCTTCTTTGCGCGGTCGGAAGGCACTGCATCCACCAATGTGGGTATGCGTCCGGCGAATATGAGCTTGCCGCCGCCGCGCTGGAATGCCTCCAGGCGATCCAGTGTAGTCGAGCGGATTGTCTCCATATCGGGCACGATAATCGTGGAGTACTGCATCTTGCCGACCTTGAGGGGCTTAGAGCCCTTTTCGCACTGCGTGGGCAGGAGCGACTCGCTTATGTAGTTGAAGTCGATAAGACCGGTCACCAGCCACTCGGCCATATTGAGGAAGTGATCGTCCATCTCGTTGCGCACGGCGGCGGTCTGCTCGTTGGGACCCCAATGCAGCCAGTAGCTTTCGACCGGATGCACCACGCCCACGGACACTATCGCCTTGCCGCGGGTCATCGCGGTATTGACGCGTGCGAAATAGTCCTCTACGTACGAATATTCCTTATACCACGGTGACTGATAGTTAATCGATGCCGGGTAATCGCGCTTGGCCTCGCCGCCCATGGATACCCAGCTCAGGTGCGGCACGCGCACGGTTACGCCCAGAGCCGCCTGCCAATCGCCCTGCGACTTATGACCGCGGAAGTCGTAATTCCAGTTGGTAACGCCGTACAGTTCGCTCAGCACGCCGGGGCAGCCGTACTGCTGCGACGCGGACTGCGCCTGCTTGGCGGTGGTGAATTCGCGCCTGTCGCACAGCATGTCTATGCCGGGCAGCTGGAAGGAGCGGTACGAGCGCATGCAATCGCCCAGAGCCGCGGTCTGCGACTTAAGCGAAGGCTCTTCCATCATGTGACCGGTCAGCATTATGCCGTGATCGCGGCACCACGAGCCCACGGTATCGGCGAACGCGGTTGCGAACCTTTCGGCAATATGATCGTGATAGTGATAGCGTATCAGCGATACCTTATCGTCGGGCAGATCCCACAGCAGTTCGGGCAGATGGTCCAATAGCTCTTCGCCGTACGCGGCGCGGAACGTGTCGGGCAGATCGTGCGTGAAGGGCAGCGTGACGTCTTCCTTTGCATCGGCGAAGGACAGCGTCTGCTTGCGCGTGAACTGCGGCTCATCGGTGAATATAGAAGGCACTACGCCGCCGAAGCTGTCGCCCACAGCCTTTAGGTATGCCTCGTGAGTCACCTCGACAAAGCGCTCTACCGAGGGCTTGTCCAGCGTGTTCAGATACGACTGGTTATTGTACCACGGATTTTCCGCCATGTACTCCAGATACGCGTACCAGGTGTTTTCGTCCGACTTTTCGTCATCCGAGAGGCGATGGTATTCCTTAAGGAATCCGTGATCCAGCTTCACGTCAAAGCGCGCGAGCAGCTCGCCGTTTTCGGCACGCTTTACCTCGACATCGCCGCTTATGTCATCTTTATTGTTTGCGCCGGTATACGCGCGGGGCGTCATGAGCAGGTAGCGCGCGCGGTACTGCTTATCCTTAGTGACCAGTCCGCCCGCCGCGCCCGACGGCCAACGATCCTCGTCGTACAGGTAGCAGCGCATATTGTTCTTAACCGCCTTATCGCGGCACATCTTTACCAGATCCATAAATTCATCGGTCAGGTAAGGCGTGGCCATGCCCGAGCGCGAATGCATATGGAAGCCGCCGAAGCCCATTTCCTTGAGCACGTCTATCTGCCAAAGCAGCTCGTCCTTGTCCAGCTTGCAGTTCCACGACCAAAACGGCGTGCCGCGGTACTCGCAGGACGGATTGTTGAACAGCTTCGCGTCCAGCTTCTTGGTTTTGTTCTTAGGATAAAACATATGTTTCCTCCTTAAAATGAGTATATTGTTTTCTTAAGTTACAATCTTTCCAGTGCCCAATGTGCATGCTCGCTCACCGCGGGCGACTTGCTGGCGGCAAGCGGCTCTATAAGCGGCTTAAGCTCATGCATCCCCAGATTCCCCGCGACCAGCAGCGCCTGTGCGATTACGCGGTTGGGTATCGCCATGTTCCAGCCCAAGAGCGCGCCGAACTCGCGCATGTACTCTTCGCGCTCCTCGGGCACAAGTGCGCGCCTTATGTCCAGTATGCGCTTAAGCGCATCGGGCGGCTCAATCGCCTTTTCGAACGCATGCGCATTATGCGGGCACGCGCGCAGGCACTCCTCGCACCCCAGCAGCCTCCCGCCCATCTTTTGGCGGAACTCCTCGGGCACGGGCGGACCCTGAAACATATGCGCACGCAGGCAGCGCGTGTGGTCAAATTCATCGCCGCTTAGCGCGCCGGTCGGGCACGCGTCTATGCAGCGGCGGCATGTGCCGCAGCCTATGCGCTCGCAACTATCCTCTTTGGGATAATCGCCCGCGCACTCAAAGCCCTCGCCCAACGCTATTGCGCGCAGCATTACGCACGAGCCCATGCCGTGTATGCGCACGACATCGTTTTTGCCGTATGTACCCAAGCCCGCGCGCACGGCGGCGGCTTTGAGCGGTATTTCGAGCGACTGCGCCTGCACTCCGCGCGCGTTAAGCTCGCTGACAAGTGCCTCGCCGCGCGCATGCACCGCGTTATATTCGACATAATATGCCGAAACCGCCGCGCCGCCATCGCTGCTATACATTTGATACGGCGCCACGACAATCGCTATTACACGCGCCCACGGTGCCTTTTCGAGCGGCGCGCTTACAAGATGCTGTGCCGCCTTATGCGCGGTTTTACGATGTTTTTCCCATTCGGTGAATGGCGCGGGCGCGCAAAAGCCCACCTGTGCAACGCCGTATTCACCCGCCAACGCCCTAAGCTGCGCCTCTGTCAAGGTACATCGCTCCAGTCACAAATATACACTTGAATTATATCATTACGCTGTCCCAATTTCAATGGAAAGAATTGCATTTTGTAATTTTGTACTCCCCTCGCGCAGCATCTATGTTTGGTTGCTTTTTTATTTAAAATTCGTTATCTTTTTGCTTGACTTAAATCGTATTTTGACATATAATTTACTTAGAGTTAGCGAAGTGGGGTAATAGTAGTGAGATACGCATTGAAGAAGGAGCGGGCGCAGCTATTCAGTCCGGCGGCGATGATATCGCTCAAGCTGGACATAGCGGGTTGCAATGACGCGGCGGTAATGCGCCGAGCGATAAGGGAAGTATTGCGCGCAAACAGCCTAATGTGTACGCACATAGTGATTTCGCCGGAAGGTGATGCGTACTTTGAGTCGCTGGACGAGCCGAACTGTCCGATACTGATAAAGCATGAGGAGTGGCGGCAGTTACTTGCGGAGAGTGAGCGGCGGCCGTTTGACCTAGCGGAGGGCGAGCTGGCGCGGTTTTTCATAATACCGGGCGCGCCGATGCAGCTACTGATATGTACGCACAGACTGATTGGCGCAGGTTTGTCGCTTATGCAATTAGCGGGCGACATAATGGCGGCACTTAACGGCGAAGTCATTGAGCCGCGCGGCATAGAGTTATGCGATCCGGAGCAATTACCGGGTGCGCTACCGCTTAGTGTACAGCTAAACATACGCATGGTAAATCTACGCTGGCAATTCGGCAAGCGTGTATTTGACTTTCGGGACATGAAGCGGTTAAACGACGTATATCCGCAGAGTGACGCGACCATACACAAGCGTGTAATAGACCATTCGGGCGATCCGCTTCGCATATGTGCGTCCGCGGCATCTGCACTCATGAGTCTATCGGGCGGTGCGGAGAGCGGCGTTACATTGATATACGAAGGCGGCAAGGCATGTCTAGGTGATTTTTCGCGCGAGATCGTCATAGGCGACACATACGATAGTGAATACGGCGTCCGGCACAATACCGATTTACTTATGACCGAGCTTAGCTCTCTATTACAAGACACCGACAAGCTTAATTACTCCACGAAGTATCTTTGTTCATTTATGCCCACTCTAATTGACGCGTCCTATTTTGCGGCATACGACGGATACGGCGACCCCATTGCGCGGCGCTTATCGCAGATGCGGGGCATGTCGGACCGTGCGCGCCGTGTCGAGATACACATGCCGCCCACCGATGCGCTTTTACGCGTCTCGGGCGAATGCTCTATAGTCGGTTGCGCCGTTATCCCCCCGCTCTCCCCCGGCGCGCGCCGCACATTAGGCATAGCCATTCTCCCCGATCGCGCAACTCTCATACTACGCACCCCCGCCGACGACCAGATTCACGATTCACGCGAGGTACTTAGTGCTATTGCCGATGCTATTTGTGAGGAAGGATGAGGGGAACGCGCTTTCTTTTCGAGAAAAGAAAGCTGCAAAGAAAAGCCGCTTGCCTTCGGCCTTTCTGATGTGAGGTTGCGTAAGCGCAGCAGGGGAACGCGCTTTCTTTTCGGGAAAAGAAAGCTGCAAAGAAAAGCCGTTCGCCTTCGGCCTGTTCTAATGTAGCATTGCTGTGAGCAGACAAGGGAACGGATATATATTGGAAGGTGCGATTTGTTTCTTTCGCCGCTTGACTCGCCCAGAGCCAGCGGCTTTGCTTGTTTTGGGAGTTTATTTCTCCCCTATTTTCGTTATCTTCATCGTTTCGGGTCTCCGCGAATGGGATGTGTTTCGGGTAGAAGTTTTCACCCGCGGATGTTCACCGCCGAACCCGTTCGGCGGCTCACCCAAGACTCGGCAGTGCAGTTCACGCCCCACCATATATTAGAGTGGGGCGCGAAAAC
>CAYTOU010000167.1:0-6076 GCA_964439295.1 uncultured Oscillospiraceae bacterium | reverse complement strand
TGGGCGTCGCATCACCGCTGAACTTGAGGTACTGGGTCATTACATAGCCCGTGTAACCCGAATAGCTTATGCGGCTCCAGGTCGAGCCCTTCTCAAGTACAGTCACGGTTGCGCCGCGCGGGATGGTCGTAAGCTTGGCGCTGGAAGTCGACGCGGACGCACGCATGTTCAAGTTGCCCGATGACGTGTTCACGGTCGCCTTGTCGCCCGAAGGCGCGGACGTGGGCGCAGCAGTCGCAGTGGGCGCGGACGTGGGCGCACCGGTCGGCGCGGTCGTCGGCGCAGTCGTGGGCGTTGCGTCACCGCTGAATTTGAGGTACTGATTCATTACATAGCCCGTGTAGCCCGAATAGCTTATGCGGCTCCAGGTCGAGCCCTTTTCGAGCACAGTCACGGTTGCACCGCGCGGGATAGTGGTCAGCTTGGCGCTGGAAGTGGAAGCCTCAGAGCGCATGTTTAGACCACCCGATGTCGTGTTGACGGTCGCGGTAGTGGTTGCCGGCGCAGTAGTGGGCGCGGCGGTCGCGGTGGGCGCGGCGGTCGTAGTCGGCATCTCGGAAGGATTGACCGACGGAGCAGCGGTCACCTCGGGCGTCGCGGTCGGCGCAGCGGTGGGCTTCATAGGATCGTCATAGCCGTTGACCTTGTATAGCTTGCTCAGTGCCAGCTTGTCCGGATCGGCAAGCGTGCGCTGACTTATGTCGTTGCGTATGCCGTAGCCGTACATGGTCACGTAGGAATAGGCGCTGTCGGTCACATCGCCCAGACCCAGAGTGTGTCCCAGCTCGTGCGTGGCTATGGACTGTAGATCCATGCCCTCGTCGCCCTCGGATACATCGACCCAGTCGACATCGCTGTTGAATATTATGTCAACCTCGATTGCGTACTTGCTTACCGGATATTCGTCGGACAACCTGTTGCCCGATAGATACGCACGCGTTACAGCCAGACGGGAGTCGCCCAGGCTGGCGAACGATATCGTGTTTTCGCCATCGGTCTTCTTGGCAATGTTGCCGCTGCTGTCGCGCTGCAGAGTAACCGTGCCGATTGTGTTGTTCAGCGTGAACAGCGAGCTTTCCAAATAGCGGTTCCACTCGCACATGCCCGCCTGCCACGCGTTTATGACGGCGTTTTGATCCATGCTAATGCCGGTGGGATCCAGCTTAAACGACCATGCGCTTGTCGCCATATAGTCGTTGAGCACATAGCCATCGCCCTTCACCTGTGAATAGCTGGAGACTACCGAGCTGCCATCATCGTATAGTGTGAATTCCACGCATATGGTGTCCGCAAGCGCACTGCCGCAAAAAGCCAGTGTGCATATGAGCAGTGCCGTCACCAGCATCATTTTCAATAGTGAATTTGACCTGCGCATTGTTGTCCTCCTTAAATGTCTCCGCCATCCGATTGAGTGCCGGCGGCGGCGCATAATAATGCCTCTATGTCCTATTATATCACATTGTTCAGCTTATTTAAGGCTGAGTCGTAATATAATTGTAAAATATGTCGAGATTGTGATTTACGCGCCCAGCTTGCCGGTGAGCTTAATCACAGTAACTTCGGGTTTATTGAACAGGCGGAACGCGGGCAGAGTGTACGCCGATGATGTGCCCAGACCCGCCGTTGTGTATATGTAGACCGAGTTGGAGCGCCTAAGTCCCTCAACCTGCGTTTGATCCGGGAACCAGCCGCCGCGCGGCAGACGCTCGTCGGGCACGTATATCGCACCCACGAAGGGCAGACGCCACTGACCGCCCACATAGTGCCCGCATAGCGCGACATCTATAAGCCTTAGGTACTGATTGCTGCGCGAACTGCTTTCGTCTTCTGACGAAAGGTCGCCCTCGGCATATTGCAGTGAAAGCACGAATTCATCGGATAGGGGCGTATGACTTAGCGTAATATGCACATCGGTGGACTGCATTGTCTGCGCCGCGCTGTTCAGCTTTTGCGCGCAGTCCAGGCGGTATGCCTCGCCGTAAAGCGAGTCGCTATCGCCGCTCGCCATCGCTTCCTGATACCGCTCCTGAGCGGCGGTCAGGTTGTCGCTGGCATTGACGTTCAGGTGCAGCACCGACGTAAACCATATGTTGGCGTCGCCTATTGTTACCTCATACGGGCTGTCCAGATATGTGACTCCGCGCGAAATCAGCTCGTTTATGTAATCGGCATAAATCGTGCCGTCCGCGTTCACCGTGTCGCTTATGGGCTCGGGATCGGAATCGCCGGTTATGAAAAGTATGGGCTTAGACGTGTTCAGCCCGTCAATCAGCTCGTACAGCGGCTTTGCGTTGCCGCTTTCCCCTATCATATCGCCGGTTAGGCATATCGCATCGTAGTCCACGGACGATATTGACTTTATCAAATTTTCCTGCTTATCGCCAAAGCGCGTGCCGTTTAGGTCGCTCAGCTGCACAATGGTATAGCCCTCCAGCGCCGACGGCAGTCCGGGTATGGACAGCGTGCGCGTGGTAATGTTCAGCGATGAATTGTCCATCGCAATTAAAGTCCACGATATCGCTATTACCACCACAAGTATCAGCGCCGCCAGCTGCCAACGGTCAAAGCGCAGTCTGTCCTTTAGCGTGCGCTTTACCGCTTTCTTGGGCTTGATTATGGTATCCTGTTTGCTCGTGCGCATTTTTGCCCTCCGCACCGACTTTTCTATATATTACCTGCCCAAATAGCCGCCGTCAACCGGTATGACCGCGCCGTTTACGTAATCCGACGCGTGCGAGCTTAGGAATACCGCTATGCCCTTTAAATCATCGGGCGTGCCCCAGCGTCCGGCGGGTATGCGCATGAGTATCTCGGTATTGCGCTTTTCATCGGCGCGCAGGTCGTCATTTATCTCGGTCGCCATATAGCCGGGCGCAATCGCGTTTATGTTTATGCCGCGCGATGCCCACTCATTGGCGAGCGACTTTGTAATCTGCGCCACGCCGCCCTTGCTTGCGGCATACGCCGGCACTGTCCAGCCGCCGAAATACGAGAGCATGGACGCGATGTTTATGATCTTGCCATAGCCGTTTTTGAGCATTTCGCGCCCCGCCAGCTGACACAGGCGGAATGTCGCGGTCAGGTTGACGTCTATGACGCGCTGCCAGTCCTCTATGGGGAACTCTTCGCAGGGGTGTCTGCGCGTCATGCCCGCGTTATTTATCAGTATGTCAACGCCGCCAAGTGCGTCCTTTGCCTCATTAAAGCCGCGCTCAAGCTCAGTGAGATTGCCTATATCGGCGCGCACGGCGTGTGCGCCCAGCTCCTTTGCCGCCTTATACACGCTTTCGCCCGATGAGATTATCGCTATATCCGCGCCCGCCTCTTTGAGCGCCTGCGCCATTGCATATCCCAGACCGCGCGATGCGCCTGTCACTATCGCGCGCTTACCGCTTATATCAAACATATTCGCCATACAAAAAACGCCTCCTGCCAAGCTGCTTAACGATAAAGTACTATACAATTGCGGCGTATAAGTGGCGGTGTCGTTTTGTGGGCGTTAACACATGTGCAGGGCGCACATATAGCCAATTGGCAAAGGTGTATGCGATGTGCTATAATAGTTTAGATTGCCGCATATACGGCTATCGGTTTTATTTTTAGAATTTGGCGGAGGCACGCATGGCCAAGCTTAAGACAAGATACGTATGCTCCGAATGCGGATACGAAACGCCGCGCTGGCTGGGCAAGTGCCCGGGCTGCGATCAATGGAACACGCTTATTGAAACGCCCATGGATTCGGACGAAGGCACAGTACCTACCAAAAAGCTCAAGCAGGCGCGCGGCAGCGGCGCGCAGCCGGTAGTGCTTGAAGAGATAGTCGAGCACGAAGATCCGCGCGTAAAGAGCGGCGTGGGCGAGCTGGACAGGGTATTGGGCGGCGGCATAGTGCCCGGGTCAATGACGCTTGTGGGCGGCGAGCCGGGCATAGGCAAGTCAACGCTACTACTGCAGGTAGCGGCGCACCTATCGGTAAGCGGCATGAGCGTGCTATACGTATCGGGCGAAGAGTCGGCGCGGCAGATTAAACTACGCGCGCAGCGGCTGGAGCTCAAGTTAGGCGGCCTTATGATGCTGGCGGAAAACGACATAAGCAATGTCATGGATCAGATAGACAAACTGCGTCCGGACTTTGTGGTAGTCGACTCGATACAGACCATGTACCGACCCGACATGTCATCCGCGCCCGGGTCTGTGCCGCAGGTACGCGAATCGGCGGCGCTACTTATGCGCGCGGCCAAGTCGTCAAACTGCTCTATATTCATCGTCGGTCACGTCACAAAGGAAGGCGCGATAGCGGGTCCGCGCGTGCTGGAGCACATGGTGGACTGCGTATTATACTTTGAGGGCGACAGGCAGAATCAATACCGCATACTACGCGCGGTCAAGAACCGTTTCGGCTCGATAAACGAGATAGGCATATTTGAGATGCGGCGTTTAGGCATGGTTGAGGTACCCAATCCGTCCGAAATGCTGCTGAGTCAGCGCGCGCACGGTCAGAGCGGTTCGGTAGTTTTATGCGCGCTTGAGGGCACGCGGCCGGTGCTTGTCGATGTACAGGCGTTGGTATCGCCCACCACGATAGGGTATCCTCGGCGCATGGCATCGGGCGTGGATCAGGGGCGATTGGCACTCATGCTGGCGGTACTTGAAAAGCGCGCGGGACTGACGATGTACAATCAGGACGTATACATAAACATTGCGGGCGGGCTTACGCTGGACGAGCCTGCGTGCGACTTAGCGCTAATGGCTGCGGTCGCGTCGGCGGCGCGCAACATACCCATTGATGAAAGCTTTGCGGTAATGGGCGAGGTTGGCTTAGCGGGCGAAGTACGCGCGATAAGTCAGGCGCAACGGCGCGTGGCGGAGTGTGCGCGTTTAGGCTTTTGCAACATCATTATGCCGCGCGGCAGCACGCGCGGGCTTAAGGCGCCCGAGGGTGTACGCATATGGGGTGTTGAAACGATAAGCGAGGCTTTACGCGTGGCATTTGCCTCACAAGCGCGGCCAAGTGCGAAGGAAGGTGAACAGAGCTGAACAAGCGCAATCGAGTGATAGTCGCCTCATTAGGCGGATTAGGCATAGCGGGCATAGTTACGATTGTATCCAACATAGTGGATCGCTTTTCGACCATTGAGTGGAACATAAAGCTCTGGCTGATGCTTCTGGGCATATATACGCTCATGCTACTGATCGGGTTTTTAATAACGTACGCGCTTGCGCCTGTTTTAAACACGCAGGTACGGCGCTTTATGAACTGGCTAATCAAGCGAACCAGCGACCAGCCTTTACCCGAGTTACTTTTAGGCTTAATCGGCGCGATAATCGGGCTTATAATCGCGTTTTTCATTTCCACACTGGTTAGCAGTCTAGGCATGGGTGTTACTGGCTCGGTTCTAAACACGCTTATATACTTTGCCCTAGGCATGTCGGGCTACGCGCTCATCGGGCGGCGATGGGAGGAGATACCTTTACCGCCATCGTTCAAGCGTCTAAGCGATCGTTCCGGAAGCAAGCGTGTATCCGCCATTGTGCCCAAGGTATTAGACACATCGGTATTGATTGACGGGCGCATATTCGACTTATGCCGCACTGGCTTTTTAGAAGGTCCGCTCATCGCGTCGCGCTTTGTGCTTGAGGAGTTACAGCACTTATCGGACTCGGCGGACTCACTAAAGCGCACGCGCGGGCGGCGCGGTCTGGACATACTCAAGCGCATACAATCGGAAACGCAGATTGAGGTACGCATTGACGACACGGACTTTTCGGATGCTACGGATGTAGACATAAAGCTACTCAAGCTAACCCGTCAATTAGGCGGCAGCATTGTCACCACTGACTACAACCTAAGCAAGGTAGCCAATGTATCGGACATACGCGTACTAAACATAAACGAGCTTGCCAAGGCGCTCAAGCCGGTGCTACTCCCCGGCGACGAAATGACCGTTCAAGTCGTTCGCGAAGGCAAAGAGCCAAACCAAGGCGTGGCTTTCATGGACGACGGCACCATGATAGTCATCGAAAGCGGTCGCCGCTTAATAGGCCAATCCGCCCTCGTAACCGTCACAACCGTCCT
>CAYTOU010000166.1:0-6127 GCA_964439295.1 uncultured Oscillospiraceae bacterium | reverse complement strand
AGAACCAGTCACTGAAGCTTAGCCAGCCTTGTCAGTAGTTCATTCTGTTCCTTATGTTTGAAACGCGAGGCTGAAAATGCTATAAAGTCCTTGGTGGCGCTCGTCGCTACCTCCAAGTGCCGGGGGAAGTCCCCCGGCGATTTTTTTATTCAGCTCTGGAGGGATGAGTGGCCAAGGAACTCAGCATATTCGTCGACGAGAGCGGCGACAGGGGCGGCAAAGCGGTAGTGTGCCGAAGGTTGGTGTTGGCGCCTAGAGCCTGCCTGCCATTCCAACCCATTTCCTAAGCCGCCCTCCCGCCGACCGGGTTGTCGGCCACCACGAGTGACATTATGCGCCGGGCGTGCCCCTCGGCGCTTCCCGCGTAGCCCGGCGCGGGCGACCTGCATCCGCGGCCTTCCATCGCCATCGCTATCGACCCCTCGGTGAACCAGCGGCGCGATGCCAAGTCCTCGTCCATCTCGACGAACACGGCGCCCATCATGCGTATCAGCGACCTGCGCGACGGGAACACCTGCACCACGTGGCGAAGCGTAAAATCACTTTTGCTAAAGCTGGATAGCCTCTCGAAGAAGCGCAACTCCAGCTCTTTTTTACCCAAAGGATGACCTGATATACGACAAGCGGGGTTAATCGTCCTCAAAGCCAATTTCCATTTGTTGGTTTTCGTCCGCCGGCTCAAACTGCTGTCCGTACCCCACCAAATCAATGAAGGCTTCTATATCCGAAAGCGCATCATCGATAAGCCCGCGCTTCGTAAGGCTTACGAAAATCGCGCAACTGCGAGCCTGGGTATTGAACTTCTTTTTCTTGCCGGAGCCCGGGTTGAACATGATGTCGGTGAATGCTCGATACCTGCACAGACGCTCGGCCAAATCATCGTTTCGGCTTTGATGGAGCGCTTTGGCGTAGAGATAATCGTAAAAGCAGCTCCTTGGGGTGATGGGAAATTTCTCGCCCCACAGCTCAAAGCGCACAAGGCTAGCACCTTTCACGTCGGACTGAATTCGCTGAAACAGCTCGTCACCCTCATATCTGCTTGCCGTTTTCTTGTCGAGGTAAGCGTTAAGGTAGCGCATCGGCTTGTCCACGCTGAGCAGCTCCTTATACGGCCCGCACTCGCGTCCGCCCTTTTCGAATACCTTAGCGGACTGAAACCAATTCTCTACGCTGACATCCCATCCACTTAGCGAATCCTTGTACTTCAGATTAAGCGCTGAAAGCGCCTGACCCGTCTCGTACTCATCCGAAGCGGTGGACACTTCCAAAATGTCGTCTACGGTCAACCCTGCAGCACCGTATTTGCGCACAATCGCATCGGCTAGGCATTTGCTGGAGCGCTGCCGCACCTGCCAACTCAAGCCGCTGTGCCAATCAAACTCCACGCTATCCTCGAAGTAGGCACAGCCCGATTTCCTTGCTGCTCCGAAAAAAGGCCTAACGGCATGCTTTATCGCACCCATCTTATTCACGCTCCTTCAAAAAGCCTTTTTGCGTGTTCCTGTCGATGCGGCCTACTACATCCTCCAAAGCCGCCAGCCGCTTCAAGATATCCTCCTCGCGGTCAGCTGAAGTATCGGCACTCTTTTGCATATTCTTGTCGAGGCGGCTGGTCATTTCCTCCAAAGAATCCAGACGCTTCATAATCTCCGCCTCACGACCAGCGGAGGCTACGGCACACTCATGCAGCCACGCACAGCTTGATTCGATTTCAATAAGATGGGAAACATCCTTGCCAAGCGTGCTTTCGTTCACCATATCCACCACACCGGCGAGACGTTTGGCAACCAAACGAAGCTCGGACGCCAGCCCCACAATGGCGTCTCTGCCTTTCGCAAGGCTATCAGCCATGTCTTTCTGCCGCTTAGCCTCACACTCAAGTTTAGATAAGGCATCCACAATCAATCGGGTCTTTTCTTCCAATGCCTCTATTTCCTTTGTATCCATCTCAATCCTTCCATTGCCTTACACGCAATCGAATAAAGGGAATTGACTTTTTTCACCATCTTGGCATGTCTTACTTTTTTCACCATCTCGGCCTGCGGCGATGCTATTAACGAAAGCAGAGCATCCTCGGAGGACCTGAAGCAAATAGCCATTATCGGCAGCATTTCATCAATGGTCTCCGCGCTCATGCATCTTCCCACCGAAGAGTTAATGAAGGCCGTGAAATTGACTTGGCACTCCTTGACGCTGAGTCCGTAGTTAGTGGTTCCGAAGCTGGTCATCGAAATCAATGCCGTTGCAAAGCGCGCCATGTCGCCTTCAAGCGCATAGACAGCCGCTTGAATAAAATGAAGACCGTAATGCTGCGGATAATCCTCCAGCAAGCGGGATGCCGATCCCAGCAGGTTCTCCCTCTTCCTCGTCGAAATCACTTCAAGGAGGAGCTCGAGGTTTGTGGCGTCGTTCAAAAGCGCGCGAATGACGCGCCCCTTCCGCATCTGCTCGTCCGTAGAAAGATACGCCAACATCTGGCTTCGCAGCACTTGATCTTCTTGATCAGAGCTCCCGGCTTCGGCCGCTTTACGTGCGGCATCAAGCATTGTCTTAACAGCCCGTCTGCGGCCCTCCTCAAGAACCTTATAGACGAAATCGGTCAGCAGATGCCGCATCGCGCGCATGATGTAATCACGGTCGCTCCTGGCGCTTTCGACGGCCGCAAGCACGTTATTTCTAGTCGCCTCGAGATAAGCGCTATCGGGCTGATACGCTTTAACATAGCCAAGATAGCTTTCTAGGATATGGCTCCTTAGCTCATCACCGCTGCGATGATGCGGCGTAATCACGAATACGCCATTGCGACTCGAATAGTCTATTGCGTAGCCTTCAAATACCCCAAGGATGCAGAAACGATATATTGCACGCTCAAGGCGCTCTTTCGCGTTCGAAGAGAAGGGAACGAACCATTGGCCCCCATGGTAATTGCCCGCTCCGCAAGCACCGAGGACTTCGTTAGCCGCATCAAGCTCTTTCTCAACGCCGGCAAAGGTATTGGCATGGAAGAACACGGCGCGGCTAATATCGTCGCGATCCCATCGTCCTTTAACGCTCTCATCCTTGCTTTGAAGTTCAGTAATAGGGGTTGCTACGGGATCGAGGAGTTCTTCGTTCTCCTGGTGATAGTCATCCGATAGCAAAAGGTAAGCATACGCCGTCTTTCGATCCCTGGCGGCACGACCAACCTCCTGATAGTACGACTCCAGACTAGCGGGCATACCATAATGCACAACCCAACGAACATTCGGCTTATCTATGCCCATCCCGAACGCCTTGGTC
Organism: uncultured Oscillospiraceae bacterium; assembly: GCA_964439295.1. Classification (GTDB taxonomy): domain Bacteria; phylum Bacillota; class Clostridia; order Christensenellales; family Aristaeellaceae; genus Fimadaptatus. The sequence continues at coordinate 2,848 of CAYTOU010000166.1, read as the reverse complement.
GCAACCATTACGGTTGTCTCGTTGCTTTTAAATCGAGCAGCCTGGTCTCTCTTCTCTTTGTTCCATTCGCTATCGCTCATCGAAATGCACTTGGGCGCAGAACCCGAGTAGTAGCTGCACAGGCCAGGCAAACGGAAGTTCATATAATCCCATACGCCCAGGTATCCAGCAGCTCGCTGCCGCTCGCTAGACATAAGCCCATACGAGCCACTCGCGTGCGGGCAAAACACTATTCCGCAATTCGAATCGTTGCCTATCGGGTCGTAGAAGTCATCCGGGTCGGCATTGAAATCGCTGGGTATCAGTTCATCGACAACACGCCGAAGCGCCTCTTGCTTCTGCCTGCTGGGGACCTTGATTACACGATAGTGAATTTCCGGTCTGTCGAAGCTTGCCGGCTGAATCACGGCGTCTTCGTCATCGATCTCGAGGTCGTGCATCATGTCGGTTAGCACGCTTGCCGAGGCAGTGCCGGTCAACGCGAAGATCGGCGGGGTTGCATCGCCCGTACTGCACACCGCCCGGCACGTATGCGCTAAGCCCAAATAGGCAGTCCTGAATTCATGGCCCCATTCGCTCACGCAGTGGGCCTCGTCGACGGCAACCGTCGAAATCAGGTTCGTCGACGCATAATGACGAACACTTTCGTTGAAGCTCATATTCTGAAAGCGCTCTGGGGCGACATAGCAAATAAGGTATTGACCGGTGGTTATGTTATCCAATGAAGTATTTCGGGAATCGGAGTCCATGGCGCTAGACAACCCCAAAACGCGGTCAATACCCCTGTGCCGCAAATTGGTAATCTGATCCTCAATAAGCGAAATTATCGGGCACACGACAAAGGCCATGCCCGGGGTTATCAGAGAGAGCAATTGGAAAACGACAGATTTGCCGCTCCCCGTTGGTAGCAGCACAATCGTATCCTCCCTGCGCAATCCCCGCTTAATGGCTTCGAACTGCCCCTCGCGAAAGCCATCGAACCCGAAAATATAACGAACGAGGTAGCGAAGGGCTTCGTAGTCCACGTTAATGGGTACAGGCTCGACCACCCTTGTAAAGTCAACTGGGACAGGCGTCTCGGTTGACTTAAATCCAGTTATACGAACTTCGCCATTTCTTACGGGGGAATCATCGTCCGACCAGAGAAACACCAGATCAGCCTTTGCCTCGTCGCGCACGAAACGCACATCAGCAAGGAAATCATCACAAGAATAAAGCTTGGTTACGGCCGTTGAAAGGCCTTTCAAATCGTTAAGCGACAACTCGAGAGTGCGTGAAAGTGAATCCTGCCCACCGCCCCGACAACATATAGCATCACCTGATCGAAGGGCTTGAGATTTCAAGAGCTCAACGATGGCGCATTGCGCCTGATGAGCCCGCGCTATTTCATCGCTCGAACGCAACTTCGCTTCAAGATCTGGAGAAAGACACGTTCTCCTTCCTCGGTTAATTATCTTTTCGATAACAGCAAAGGCTGAAAGCTGAGCATTGCTTCGTTTCAGCGGAGTGGCAAGAACGCGATATGCCAAACGCCATGTCGCACACGGAACAGCATCGGCATCCGGCCTAACTTGAGCCTCGTCTATTGCTTTCGCCCCAAACGCCACCGAGTCGAAAGTCTTCTTACGCGCAATAAGCCTTGTGGCTTCCTCCGCCGTAGCCGCGGCGCGCTCGTCCTCGGCCCACGACATGAGATAATACTCGTAGCTTTTCTTTGGACCGAACTCGCCAAGAAGCGCTCTGTTGTAATCAAAATGCTTATCACAGAAAGCGATATTGCAGCACAAACCGAGATGCTTAACCAATTCCGCCAGATCATCGATAACAGCATTTACCGTCGGATCATCCACTTCACTGCGGGGAAATTGAATTTCCTTGATATATCTCGGATCGATCCTACCCTTCACGAGGATTTCCGCTTGATTGTCCGTTGGCCAGCTGGGGTCAAAATAGTCTGGCCTGTTATTTCCGGTAAACACTTCTTCGATATTGCACGGCTGAGAAGAGGCGCTAGCAGCGTTCGTAGACCTGAACTCATATCCACCTTCAACATCTTGCAACAGTTTAGGGTCAAGCGAGATAACTGCGAATTTATGCTCGGTAAGTTCTTTGCGCTTTGCATAGAACATCTTGATATTCGGATTGGTGAACGAAAGATTTACGACACCTTGGCCTTCTAGGCGATGGCTATCGGTATAAACGTATTCTTTCCCGTTAGCGTCAAGATCGCGACGTGGAACAAGCCCCCCCCCCAGAATTCCAGGTAGGTTTTCGGCTGGGGTGAAGTGCACGAAATTCACCACGCCTCGATTTTTGAGAAAAGCAAGGTCGTAGCTCGAGTAGTCCAGCGATTTGTAAGCGTAATCAGTTGGCATATCGCTGTTCATTATACAGACTTGCATTTCTAGCTACCCGAATTTCTTTGCCTGGGTGGGATTTCTGAACTGCGTCCCAAAACTTGGACGGCTTAAATAAGAACTACGCCACAAGGGACTGATTCCGGAACTCTTCCGGGACACCGATACGGGTACGGAACAATCTACGCACACAGACGCAAAGGGCCATGCTAGTAAGGGTCCGAGACGCCAAAGCAAAACCCAGCCAGGTATTTGCGTCATTGGTTTCAAAAGTTTAAGGGTTTTCAAGTTTTGAAACCGAGGATGACGAGAATGGCCTGGGTAGACCGCGAACTTTATATGGACCGCCTTCGGGCGCTCAAGGGCACAGGGACATCAAGGTAATCACCGGCATGCTCCGCGGCGGCCGGGGCATCTACCTCACCGGATCCAACCGCGGATACTGCAGGCAGCACGGACCTTCTCCAGTTGATCTACCTGCCATTGCGGCA
>CAYTOU010000165.1:0-6171 GCA_964439295.1 uncultured Oscillospiraceae bacterium | reverse complement strand
AACAAAACGCGGGGAGTGACAATCCCCCAAAAGACAATCAAGCCGCTGGCTCTAGGCGAGTCAAGCGGCTTAAATCGTATAACGCAACTTCCAATAAATTTTCCGTTCCCTTGCCTGCTCACAGCAATGCTGCATTAGAGTGGCCGAAGGCAAAAGCCTTTTCTTTGCAGCTTTCTTTTCCGCTGAAAAGAAAGCGCGTTCCCCCCGTTCCTATTCAGCAACTCTCTTAATGAGACGCGCAGCCATTTCGATGCGGTAAGGTATGCGGTCGATGCGGGCGGACTCGCCGCGGGTGTGCGCGCCGGCGCCCTCCATGCCTAGACCGTCTAGGACGGGCGCACCGGCTAGAGCGGCTATCGATATGTCGCCCGCGCCGCCCGTGCGCTCTAGGTGCGCTTCGCCGCCTAGATCGCGCGCAATGTCGCTCGCCATGTCAAATAGACGCTGTGAACCGTCGGTCATCTTCGCCGCCGGATGCGATGCGCCAAAGGATAGCTCGGTCGAGCAGCCTTCAACGCCGGGCTCTTGGCATATCGCCGTTATGGCCTTTTCAATCTCAGGCTTGAACGCCATGTCAAAATAGCGGAACTCGCCTTTCGCCTCGGCATAGTCCGCAACTACGTTCTCCGCAGTGCCGCCCACTATCGTGCCTATGTTTATCGATATGTCGCGTGAGTCGTCGCGTAGAGTGTATATCCGCTCTATGCGGTGGCAAAGCTCCTGTATAGCGCTGTGGCAGCTTAGATACGCCATGCCCGCATGCCCGCGTACACCGTGGCACTTGAGTAGGAATGACGTAACACCCTTGCGCTCGCATACAAGCGCACCATCGGGACGCGCAGGCTCAAAGCTCAGGCACGCATACGCGGTCTGCGCATTGCGGTAAATGGTCTCGTGGCTAGACGGAGAACCTATCTCTTCGTCCGGATTGATAAGTATCTGTATGGTGTACTTGGCGGTGTCTATGTCCTTTAGAACTTTTTCAAGCGCGCATAGCATTATCACTATGCCGCCCTTCATGTCCATTACGCCCGAGCCGTACGCAGTGTCGCCGTCTAACGAAAACGGCACAAAATCGCTGCGCGGGAATACAGTGTCCATGTGCCCCATAAGCATTATCTTGCGCGGACCGCTGCCGTAGGTCGCCTCGATTATAGTCGACTTGCCTTCGGACTTGTGTAGGTTGAGCGTAAAGCCCAGGGACTCAATGTCGGCGGCGATTACATCCGCCACGGCATTTACATCGTCAATGTCAAATGTGCCGCTGGGCATCATTACGTACTTTTCAAGTAGCTTAAGCGCGTCCATAGTATGCTCCTTTCACTTTTTGAAAGATCATAGTACCTTGCGCAAAAAGTCCTGCGTGCGCTTTTCGCGCGGAGAACCGAAAATCTGCTCCGGCGTGCCTTCTTCGACTATTACGCCGTCATCCATGAATATGACACGGTCGCCGACCTCGCGCGCAAAGCCCATCTCGTGCGTCACAACTATCATCGTCATGCCGCCCAATGCCAGATTCTTCATAACATCCAGCACCTCGCCGACCATCTCCGGGTCGAGCGCGCTCGTGGGCTCGTCAAATAGCATCATGTCCGGATCCATCGCCAACGCGCGCACTATCGCCACGCGCTGCTTCTGACCGCCGGATAGCTGGCTGGGCCACGCGTCCACCTTGTCGGATAGACCTATGCGCTCAAGTAGCTGTAGGGCGCGCTTTTCCGCCTCGGCGCGCGGCATCTTCTTGACCTTCATCGGCGAAATCGTTATGTTGTCCTTCACGCGTAGGTGCGGGAATAGGTTGAACTGCTGAAATACCATGCCCATGCGCTCGCGCAATTGACGCGTCTGGCTGCTGTCCGCCATTATGTCCTTGCCCTCGACATGTATTGTGCCCGCCGAAGGCTTTTCCAGTAGGTTGAGCGAGCGTAGGAATGTGGACTTGCCCGAGCCGCTGGGTCCGATTATGACCACAACTTCGCCGCGATGCACGTCCAGATCAATGCCCTTTAATACTTCATGCTTGTCAAAGCTCTTTCTGAGTCCCCTGACCTCTATTAAGACCTCGCCCAGCTCCTTGCGGGCGCGGGTATCAGTGGTTCCTGCGTTCATCCTGCCTCAGCCTCCTCTCAAGTATGCCCAATAGCTTGCTCGTGGTAAAAGTGAGTACAAAGTATATGAGCGCCGCCACTGTCATTGTCTCAAGGTACAGATAGTTGGTCGCCGCCAGCTTCTGCGCCTGATATGTCAGTTCAAATAGACCCACCGCGTATAGTAGCGAGGATTCCTTGATTATCGATACGAACTCGTTGCCCATTGCCGGCAGCGTTGTCTTTATCGCCTGGGGCAATATGATGTATACCATGTTCTGCGTGGGAGTCATGCCCAACGATACAGCCGCCTCGGTCTGACCGCGGTCGATTGACTGTATGCCCGCGCGCACTATCTCGGACATGTATGCCGATGAGTTGATTACCAGCGCGACTATCGACAGCACCTTGCGCCCCGGGTTTATGCCCAATGTGGGCGCGCCGTACACGACCATCAATGCCTGAACCAGCAAAGGCGTGCCGCGCAGAAACTCAACGTACAGCGTCATAAGCCAGCGCACCGGCGCAATCTTACAGCGGCGCAGCAGAGTCACTATAACGCCCAACAGCGTACCGAATATGACGGTATAAAACGCCAGCTCCAGCGTAAGCCCCGTGCCGCTCAAAAAGCCGTTCAGGTTCTTTAAGAATATCTGGGGCACCTTCTCAATCTTATACATGCGATCCTCCCCTGTGCCGCAGCATTATCACTTTAGCACGCTACATCGATGTGACCAATTATACCGCATGATTCACATTTTCGCAAGGCACATTAGCGTAAATTTATGCATGATGTGCCCATGCTTTTGCATACACTCGCATTGCGCCCGCGCATAATTATTCCCGCGCGATTTAGGACACGCGCGGTGGCAAAGGCGCGCGCGGTATGATATAATTGCCATACGGATGATTTGGAATAAAAAGCCGTCACGGCGAATCGGAGGCGAATTGTAAATGAGGTATGCTCAGATACCCGGCGTAAAGAAAGACGCATCGGTGATATGCATGGGCACGGACGTAATGGGCTCATCGCGCAGCACCGAGCTTTCGCATAAGCTATTGGACATGTATGCGGAAATAGGCGGCAATTTCATAGACACGGCGCGCGTATACGGTCAGACCGAGGAGGGCGTATCACTAAGCGAACGCTGCGTAGGCGCGTGGATAAAGTCGCGCGGCATGCGGGACAAGATCGTGCTTGCGACAAAAGGCGCGCATTACAACGTGCGCACGCACGAAAAGCGCCTGTCGCGCAAAGACATAATGAGCGATTGCGAGCGCAGTCTGGATGATCTGGGCGTGGACTTCATAGACATATACTGGCTGCACCGCGACGACGAGGATCGCCCGGTCGAGGAAATTGTGGACTCGATAAACGAGCTTGTCGCGCGCGGATATGTGGGCGCGTTGGGCGCGAGCAACTGGAGTGCGCCCAGGCTCAAGGCAGCCAACGAATACGCGCAGCGCGCGGGCAAGCAGGGCTTCATAGCCGACCAGCCGCAGTGGAGTCTGGCGCGTCAGGTTGTGCCCGGCGACCCGACGCTCGTACAGATGCACGACGAACTCAAGCGCTTTCACGAAAGCACGGGCATGGCGGCGGTGCCGTACTCGTCGCAGGCCAAGGGCTTTTATTCCAAGCTACACACTTTAGGCGCGGACGCGCTTACGACGCGTTCGCTAAAGCCATACGCGTGCAAGGAGAACATACAAAAGCTTGAGACAGTGGAGCGCATTGCGCGCGATCACGACGTAAGCGTGGGCGCGGTGGCTCTGGGGTATCTACTGGGGCAAAAGTTCCCGGTATTCCCGATAGTGGGCGTATCGCGCGAGGAATACATGAGCGACGTGAAGCAGGCGGGCGACATAGTGCTTACCGCCGATGAAGTATCGTCTTTGGATTAAGCGTGGAATTTGGTGAGTAATTTAAGCCTTATGTGAGTTACCATAGTTACTTACATAAGGTTTTTCTTTCTCTCCCGAAATTTCGGCGTTCAACCGCCCCACTTTAAACACTGTGCTTAACGGTGACGGACTCGACAAAGTGCGCGCGCGGTGTTAATATTATTGATAGCGATTAAATGTGCGGGAGGCTGTAAATGAAGAGAACGAAGGGAATATTGGCGCTTATCACGGCGATTGCGCTTATGCTTATGCTCACGGCCTGTCAGGGCAGCAAGGCACCCGAGTCATACGAATTGACCGCGGCGGGCATTACGCTCTCCTCGCTCAACGAGGTTACCGGCAGCGGCACATATGCGGGCATTACGCAGAGTGCCTCGAGCGGCAAGACCGATTCGATTGAAGTGAGCTACACGGGCATAAGCGACAGCACTTCTGCAATGCAATCGTATGCATCCTACCTCACCACGCAAGGATTCTTAGAATACTACGGTGTGGACGGCGTGCAGATGTGTCTGGCCAAGCGTGACGGCGACGGCGCATCCATTGCGACGGCGCGCATGGACGGCGACAAGCTGATACTCAAGCTGGAATGGAAGCCCACGCTACAGCTTTCATTTGGCGAAACGCAGTACGTATCGGGCAACAGTCTTGCGATACTGCCTTCAAGCGAGCTGGTGGTATTCACCTATCCTGTATTAGGCGATGCGGTACCGGCGCAGGACACTATAAACCAGCAGATACTTGACGGCGTCAACGACATGATACAGTATGCCAAGGACATAGCGGCGGGCGCGGAGTTTAAGCTAATGGGCGACTACGTGGTAGACAGCGCGTTAGTGAGCGATCTACGCATAACTCTTACCGGCGTACTTACGATAGGCGAAAGCGAGAGCAATCTATCGATGGAGATCGCGATAAGCGACATACTGAATGCACCCGTGGCGCAATACGGCTCCATATCGGTGCAATAATCAAGTGAGATTTACCGCCCGCCCGCTACACTCAATCCGGGCGGGCAGTGAACTGTATAAACGAAACGGGGCTTTTGCCCCATATACGGAGGTTTGAAAAGAAATGAAGCTGGGCGTAGTCGGACTGCCCAATGTGGGCAAGAGCACGCTATTCAACGCGATAACCTGTGCGGGTGCGCAGGCCGCGAATTACCCCTTCTGCACCATTGAACCCAACACGGGCGTTGTACCCGTACCGGACGAGCGACTGGACGCGCTCTGCGGCATATTCAAGCCGCAAAAGCGCACGCCCGCTATGCTGGAGTTTGTGGACATAGCCGGTCTGGTCAAGGGCGCGAGCCACGGCGAAGGCTTAGGCAACAAGTTCCTATCGCACATACGCGAGGTAGACGCGATTGTACACGTTGTACGCTGCTTTGAGGATGAAAACGTCATACACGTTGAGGGCAGTGTGGACCCTGCGCGCGACATACAGATAATCGAAACCGAGCTAATCCTTGCGGACATCGAAACCCTACAGAAGCGTGCGGACAAGGCGGTCAAGTACAAGAAGAACGGCGATGCGCGTTACGCCGCGGAAGCCGACTTAGCTGTCAAGGTACTTGAGCATCTAAACGAGGGCAAGCCCGCGCGCACGTATCCGGTAACTGACAAGGACGTCGAGATAATGCGCGACTGGTTCCTTCTGACGAGCAAGCCGGTCATATATGCGGCGAACATCGGCGAAGGCGATCTAGGCACCGACCCGAGCGAACTACCGCTTGTCAAGCAGGTTGAAGACATCGCCTCCGAGCAGCACGCACAGGTACTCATCATATGCGCGTCCGTCGAAGAGGAGATCGCGCAGATGGAGCCCGACGAAAAGCAGGAGTTCCTAACCGAGATGGGCATAGGCAAGAGCGGTCTTGACCGTCTTGTATCAGCGTGCTACGATCTATTGGGACTTATCAGCTTCCTTACCGCGGGTCCCAAGGAAGTCCGCGCCTGGACGATTGAACGCGGCACCAAGGCGCCGCAGGCCGCCGGCAAGATCCACAGCGATTTCGAGCGCGGCTTCATTCGCGCCGAGGTTGTCGATTACGACACCTTCATGGCCGAAGGCGGCTCCATGAAGACCTGCAAGGAAAAGGGCCTAGTCCGCTCCGAAGGCAAGGAATACGTCATGAAGGACGGCGACATGGTCGAGTTCCTGTTCAACGTGTAAGAGAGAA
>CAYTOU010000164.1:0-6207 GCA_964439295.1 uncultured Oscillospiraceae bacterium | reverse complement strand
ACGATGCAGAGAAACTGGCAGGTGCACAGTTCGGTATCTACAAGGGTGATACACTTGTTGACGTTGTAACCACGAATGCCGAAGGTTTTGCGGTTTCCTCTAAGGTAGCCGAAGGCGAATATAAGGTTAAGGAGCTCAAGGCTCCCGCTGGCTATTCCCTCAATACCAATACATATACGATCACAGCTACACAAGCAACCGCGACCACTTCCACGACGTCCACGGTGCGTACTTACACGAGCACAAAGCCTAGTGACGATGCTAAGCAGGTCGGTTGGCTCAAGGGCGATGTCTTCTACTCTCTTGACAACAAGCCCGATGGCGACGGCGTAGCAGCTGCCTATATTGCAAGTGAAACGCGCGAAGAGAGCAAAGTTACTGAGGGTTCGACTCAGGGCGCGGGTACGGTATACTGGACGACACCTATCCCCAACACCAAGGTTTCTGAGCTCCCCTCCACCGGCGGCATGGGTACCACCCTGTTCGTACTGGTTGGCGTGGCTGTGATGGCTCTGGCAATCGCTCTGAAGGCCAATAGCAAGCGCCGCAATTGCGAAGTCAAGTAATACCCGATAAGTGACCTTTTCTTGAGTACGTGCGCCAATGCCGTGTGCATCGGCGCACACTCAAATTATTTTGATGTGCGAGGACCGCGATGAAGAAGATACTCAAGAACCTCCTGTGGCTGCTTCTCTTTTTGGTGGGTGCATTCATTGCACTGTATCCCACCATCAGCAACCAGTTTAATCTTTATCGCGCCTCGCTCCTCATTTCAAAATACCATTACGATACTCAAGAGTTGACTGAGGAAGACTATTCCGACCTCATCGCCGCGTGCGATGAGTATAACCAAAAGCTCGTGGGCGGCATAATACCCGATGTGTTCTCCATACATCAGGATGAAGCCGATCCCGAATACCTGTCGCTCATCAATCTAAACGGCGATGGCATGATGGGCACTATCGAAATACCCAAGATAGGCGAAACAATGCCCATCTATCACACGACATTCGATGACGTGCTGCAAAACGGCGTGGGGCATATGGAAGGCTCCTCACTGCCCGTGGGCGGCGCGAGCACGCATTGCGTCCTGGCGGGGCATAGGGGACTGCCCAGCGCAAAGCTCTTTACCGATCTGGATCAGATTGTCGAAGGCGACCTCTTCTACCTGAATGTACTGGGTCAGACGCTCATTTATCAGGTGGATAGAATACTGATTGTCGAACCCGATGAGACCGAGTGGCTCGCAATCGAAGAGGGCGAGGACTACGTGACGCTGGTCACATGCACGCCCTACGGCATCAATACACAGCGCCTGCTGGTGCGCGGCAAGCGCATTTATCCCGAAGAAATCGCGCAGGAATTGACGCTTATTAGCGATGTACAATACCTGCCACAGTGGCAAAGCATATTGATAATAGCCGTGCCGCTGTTCGCAATAGGACTTATGCTCTATACGATTTTTAGAAGGCGAAAGTAACTTGGGAGCTTGCTCCAAAGATTGATATATAAAGCTATATGCAAGGAGAGATGTTCAAGTGCGCAAATGGCTTTTGCTTCTTCTGGCGGTGCTTATGTGCCTGCCCATGACGGCGTATGCGGTCGATGTTGATTATACTAAATCGGGTACGCTTGAAATTGAGCTTACGACATCGCATCAAATTAGCCTATTCGGTCAGGAGATTTCGCTCTATCGCATAGGTGAGGTCGAAAACCCGCACGGCGATCTGAAGTACTACGTAAGCGGCGAGTTCGCGTCTTGCAATGTCGATCTCAACTATACCACCGCAAACGAGGCAGCCGAGGCGGCACAGGAAATTTCCGACTTCATATCCGCCCATAACATCAAGCCAAGCATGACCAAACGCACCGACTCCGACGGCAATGCGGTCTTTAGTGATTTGAGCGTGGGCGTTTATTTCGGTCAAAAGACGGGCGGTTCATCCGAGATAAGCATGCTGCCCTTCATCGTGACCGTGCCGTATTATAAGGATACCGAGCTGCTCTATACCGTGCCGGTCAATCCCAAGACCGAGTATCACCCGCAGCCCACGACTGCGCCCACTCCCGAACCGACAACCGAACCTACGGGCGAACCCACAACCGAGCCGACACAGACCCCGACACCCGAGCCTACGAGCGCACCGACGCTTGAACCCACCGAAAAGCCCGCACCCACGCCCGGCGATGTAGTCAAGACCGGCGTCGATGACATGTGGCAAAAGTACCTGTTTAGCGCGGCGGGAATAATGCTAATAGGAATCATATGCGCCCTGCTGCTAAAGCGCAGCGCCGATAAGAAAACCAAATAAAGCAAAGATAACGCGCCCCGCATAAAGCCATATGCGGGGCGCAATACTATCTATCGGACGCAGTAAGCAGGGGAGTAGAGTAGCGCAAGGCATAATAAAAGCGCCCGCCCATCAAAAGGCGGACGCTTAAAGTTACTCGAAAACTATCAGATGGCGAGCTTTGACACATCGCTGTCGTCTTCAACCGTGACATATATCAGCGCAACGGGCTTGCCCTCTTCAAATGTCAGCGAGAAGCTTATGCAGCCGTTGTCATCGGTGGTGTAGTCCAGCGCGGTCTCAGTGCCGTCAGCGGCTTTGGTCGCCAGCGTGAGAGTATGCGGATAGTCCATGGGAACGGTTATCGTGACGGTACCGGTGGGCTGTACGATTTCGCCGTTCTTGGTGAAGCACGCGGTTATTACGGTGTCGCCGCTGTTTATGTCGCCCATGTGCAGCCTGAGTTCGCCTTCCTGCTCATCGCCGGAAACGGTGGCATGCTCGATTGCCGAAAGCTTGCTGCCGTCGCTTACCTGACCGCATATCGGGCAGAAGGTGGCACTGGTCACATTGCTGTCATCGTCGCTTACAACATAGTCATATGCGGTGAAGTCATATGCCGTGCAGTAGCTTGTCAGCGCGCTCGTAGCAGTCTCGGTCTCGGCCTCGGCATTCGCGGCGCTCTGCTCCTCTATAAGATTCGCGATTGCGGATACAATCGCATCGTCCGTGCTCTCTGTCGTGTCGGTCTCGTCGGTGGTCCTTGCCTTGGAATCTCCGCTGCCGATTACAATGCCATCTTCGCTCTCCGCGTTTATTTTGAAGACAAAGCTGCCGGAGCCGGACTTGAACGAGGAATAGAGATCATCCCAGGAGTCATACTCCGCGGTATAGAACACATTGTTGAGTACATAGTTGACGGTTATTCTCTTAACGCGTGCGACGGACTTGTCGCTGGAATCGTAAGAGATGTAGTGCTTGTAGCGGCTGCTCATATTGACTTCAAACTCGCTGCCGCTAGTGGAGCTGGGCACCAGGAAGTCAAAGCTGGAACCGTTGGCATAGCTTGCCCATATAACTACATTTTCGACATCCTGGTCAAACTTGACCTTGATCTTGTTGCCCACATACAACTGACGCGCGCATAAGGTAAACTCTTTTACCAGATCGTAGCACTCATCTTCATGCTCGTGATCCTCTTCGCAGAAAAGGTCGCCGCGTGCATACTCTTGGGACCAGTACAGGTACGGCTCCACATCGGGCAAATCGGGATTATCGTCTATAGCGGACGCTATAATCTTATCTCCCAAACGGTAGCTGACCGCAAATGCCGGTACGCAGAGCGATGTCAGTACAAGCGCCATTGCCATGAGGGTACATAGGAACTTCTTCATGTCAACACATCCTCCTAATCAATACTTGCCATTGGTACTTACATTATACAACACTATTGTTAACTTAGAAAACAGCCTTTACCGAATCGTCTTCCTCACTTGAATCGACGACGTTAACATGTATGAGCTTAACGGTTTCGCCGTCTTCAAAGCTCAGCGAGAATGTCACACAGCCGTCGTCGCCAACGGTGTAGGGCAGCTCGCTTTCAGTGCCGTCTTCGGCTACCATCGCCAGCGCAATGCTGTACGGATAGTCCATGGGAACGGTTACATCGACCGTACCGGTGGGCTGAACAACCTCGCCGTTCTTGGTGAAGCATGCGGTCAAAACGCTTTCGCCATTGCTCAGCGTGCCCATGTGCAGCTTGATTTCGCCTTCCTGCTCATCGCCGGAAACGGTGGCATGCTCGATGGGGGTGAGCTTGTTGCCGTCACTTACCTGACCGCATACCGGGCAATAGGAACCGCTTATCGCTTCATCGTCTTCGCTCTTGAGCACATAGTCATATGCCGTGCAGTAGCTGCTCAGCGCGCTCGTCTCGGTCTCGGTTTCATCCTCGGCACTTGCAGTGCTCTGCTCTTCAATAAGGTTCGCCAGTGCGGATATAACCTCATCGGTCGCGCTCGCGGTCGTGTCGGAATCATCATCGGTCTTTAGCTTGGTGCCGCCGCCGATTACAACGCCGCCTTCGCTCTTGGTCTTTACATTGAACACAAAGCGACCGCCGTTGGACTTGTACTGGCTGTATAGATCATCCCAGGAGTAAGGACCGTCGGTATAATACACATTGTCGATTATGTAGTTGATGGTTATATTCTTAATGCGGGTTGCCGACTTATCATTCGAATCGTACGAAATGTAATGGTCGCCTCTGCTCATGCTGACCTCAAATTCGCTGCCAACGCAGTGTCCCTGAGTCAGAACGTCAAAGTTTGCACCATTGCCATAGCCTACCCACACAACGATGTCTTCGACTTCTTTGTCAAACTTGAGCTTGATTTCGTTGTCCACATGCAGCTTACGTGCGATTACGGTCCACTGCCTTACCAGATCGTAGCACTGATCGGTGTGCTCGTGATCCTTGCCGCACAGCAGTTCGCCGCGCACATACTCCGCATCGGACCAGCACAGGTACGGCTCAAGATCGCCCAATATCGGATCATCGCCCAGCGCGGACGAAATATACGTGTCCCCAAAACGGTGGCCGCGCGCAAATGCCGGCGCGCAGAGCGATGTCAGCACAAGTGCCAAAGCCATGAGAGTACACAGGAATTTTTTCATGTCAACTCAGCCTCCCAATCGATAAATAATTACCTTTTGCACCTTTATTGTACATCACACTTGTTAAGTGTGCAATAGAATTTAGGCGCTATTTAACCGCATTGCGCATAATTAACGCAAATAAGATAATAGTTTTCGCCTCGGGTATATTCAACTAACCGCCATAGAATATCCGACATATGCGCGATAACGCGGGTACAGCTTACGCGAATATAGTCGGTTAATTTCCGACATAAACGTCAAAAGATGTTGACCTGCAACACAAATCGTATATAATGAATATAATAAAACAACACGGCAGAGCGGAGCAAACTCTTGACCGTCAACGACTCGCCTCGCCACAATACTCTTTGCCAAAGCAGGAAAGTGATATTTGTAAAAAACGATCATCTTCCCGCACAAAAGCCCGAATTTTCCGACCACATATTGAAAATGTTTGAAGTTTAATGTATCATGTTAAGTGACACCTGTGGAGAAAAAATGGTGTCTTTAATATGAGGGGAGGAAAATCACTTGGCGTTTGCAAAACTGCAAAAGATATTCGGCGCGCAGGACATGACGCAGGGCGAACCGTGGAAGAACATGGTCAAATTCGCGGTGCCGCTGCTCATAGGCAACTTTGCGCAGCAGCTCTATTCGACCGTCGACTCGATAGTGGTAGGTCAGTACGTGGGGGATAACGCATTGGCCGCCGTCGGTGCGACCGGTCCTATCATTAACCTGCTGCTGGTACTGCTAATGGGCATATCGACCGGCGCGGGCATTATGGTCAGCCAGTTTTACGGCGCGCATGACCGCGAAAACCTAAGCAAAACCGTGGGCAATTGCCTGACGCTGACTGTCATTGCGTCATTTATAATATCGGCGGTGGGCTTACTTGCCACATACCCGATACTTAAAATGCTCAATACGCCCGAAGAAATAATCGGGGACGCGAATACATATCTCGTAATTATGTACTACGGCATGCTGGGTATGGCGTTTTACAACATTGTATCCGGCATATTGCGCGGTCTGGGCGATTCGGTGTCGCCGCTACTGTATCTATTGGTGGCGTGCGGACTAAACATAGTGCTTGACCTGTGGTTCGTAATAGGCTTTCATTGGGATGTGGCGGGCGTCGCCTGGGCGACCATAATCGCGCAGTTCATATCGGGCGCGCTGTGCCTGATACAGCTGTGCCGCATGCGCTCCACAGTCGATATAAACCGCCATACGATTAAGCTGAACGCGTCCATAG
>CAYTOU010000163.1:0-6278 GCA_964439295.1 uncultured Oscillospiraceae bacterium | reverse complement strand
ATGCAAATCATTTAAGCGCAGCGCGCCGGATGAGCATTCCGGCGCGCTGAATTTAAGTGTAAACCAATCTTACTGACAAAAACCTTTACGAATGGTAGATTCCATAATAAAATGACTAAATGGCAGATAAAGATGATGGGGGTCGATGTGCGCATATGAAGCTCAAAAAGCTGGACATATACGGCTTTAAGTCGTTTGCCGAGCGCACCGAAATGTCGTTCGAAAATGGCATAACAGGCGTAGTGGGACCTAACGGCAGCGGCAAAAGCAATATATCGGATGCCGTGCGCTGGGTCTTGGGCGAACAGAGCGCCCGCACACTGCGCGGTGCCAAGATGGAGGACGTCATATTCGGCGGCACAGAAAAGCGCAAGCCCCTGTCATACTGCGAAGTATCGCTGACGCTGGACAATTCCGACGGCGCACTGCCCGTGGAGTACTCCGAGGTCATGGTCACGCGCCGCGTGTACCGCAGCGGCGAAAGCGAATACTATCTGAATAAGAGCGCATGCCGCTTAAAGGACATAATAGACCTCTTCCGCGATACCGGCATAGGCAAGGAAGGCTATTCGCTTATAGGTCAGGGCAGGATCGACGAGATACTCTCCGCCAAGGGCGAAGAGCGCCGCGCGGTATTCGAGGAAGCGGCGGGCATTGCCAAGTATAAGGCGCGCAAAAGCGAGGCCGAGCGCAAAATAGAAAACACAAACCAGAACCTGACGCGCGTGGAGGACATAATAAGCGAGGCCGAGCGTCAGGTAGGTCCGCTCGCCAAGCAGGCCGAAAAGGCGCGCACGTATATAAAGTACATGGACGAATTGCGCAGTCTGGACGCGTCGCAGTTTGTCGTGCGCTATGACGCGCTTAAGCAGCGCGTTGAGCAGCAAACCGAGTCGGCACGGCAACGCCAAAACGCCGCCGATGAGGCGCAACGCAATCTGGACGCAGCGCGAAAGACGCGCGACGACATAGACCGCGCACAGGCCGACGCCGATTGTAAGACGCAGGATCTGCGCGATGCCGTGGTCGAGGCCGCACGCGCGCTGGAGGAGCGTCAGGGCGATGTAAACGTGCTGACCGAGCGCAAACAGTCGCTTGAGCGCGAGCAAAAGCAGCTTGAGGAGCAGCAGAGCGAGGCGCGCACGGCGATTGAGCAGATGTCCGCGCGCAAAGAGGAGCTTTCCGCCATGCAGCAGGAGCACGGCGAGGAGAGCGCCCGCATGCAGTCGGGCATGGACGAAAAGGAAGCGCAGCTCAACGCGCGCGGCGAGGAGCTGGACAAAGAGGCACAGCTGATAGACGACCGCAAGGAAAACCTGATGGAGGCGATAAACCGCCTAAGCGATGTCAAGAGCGCACGCGCGCGCCTGACCGCCATGCAGCAGGCGATTACCGAGCGCATTGACTCGTGTAACAGCGAGTGCGAGCAGCTGTCGGGTCAGATCGATTCGCTAAATCAGGCGGCTAAGGCCGATCGCGAGTCGGTCGATGCGGCACAGCAAAAGCGCGATGAGGTGCTCAAGCAGTCGCAGTCGGTCGAAGAGGAGTTAACAAAGAACCGCGATGCGCGCGCAAAGTGCCTTGAGGAAGGGCAAAAGCTCACGCTCGCCCGTCAGCAGACCGAAACACGCCTTAAAGTTCTGCGCGAGATGGCGCGCGATTACGAAGGCTATCAGTTCTCTGTAAAGCAGGTCATGCAGCGCGCCGATAAGACTCAGGACAAGGGCATAATAGGCGTCGTCGCCAGCGTACTGCGCGTGCCGCGCGAATTGGAGCGCGCAACCGACATGGTGCTGGGCGGCGCACTGCAGAACATAATTGTCGAAACCGAGCAGGATGCCAAGCGCATGATAGAATACCTGCGCGCCAATAAGTACGGGCGCGCGACATTCCTGCCCGTGTCGTCGGTCACCGGTCGCACGCTGTCGCAGTTCGAGCGGCAGGCGCTCAATACCCCGGGCTGCCTGGGCGTGCTGAGCGAACTGGTGGGCTTTGACAAGAAGTATCAGGGCATTGTGGATAACCTGCTGGGGCGCACGGTCGTCGCCAAGGACCTGGACGCGGGCATTGAGATAATGCGCCGCGGACGGCATGCCTTCCGTCTGGTTACGCTGGAGGGCGATGTTATGCACTCGGGCGGCTCCATGACCGGCGGTAGCGTGCAGTCGCGCGTGACCAATCTTCTGTCGCGCGACCGCGAGATAGCCGAGCACGATGCGCTACTTAAAAAGCAGGATAAGCAGCTAAACGATGCGCGCGCGGTAATGCAGGGGCTTGAGCAGGTGCGTACGCAGCTGCATACCCGGCAGGACGAAGCGGCGGCGCTTTTGCGCAGTTGCGATGACGAATTGCTCCGGCTCAATCAGCAACTGGGTCAGGACGAAAAGGAGCGCACATCGGTTGAAGAGCGCCTAAGCCGCATGGAGCACGACCGCGACAATCTAAAGGTCAACCTTGAGGATGTCATAACCGAGCTGAGCGGACTTACCGGCGAGCAGGGCGCGGCCGAAACCAATCACGAGCAGATGCAGCGCGACATAGCCGCACAGCAAAAGGCACTTGCGGAGCGCCGCCAGCAGCTGGAAGACGAGCGGCAGGAATTGACGCAGCGCAAGATAGAGCTTGCCGAGCGCGTACGCGATGCAAGCGCGCGCGACAGCGAGATCACAAGACTTACAAACGATATTGAAGCGCGTCAAGCGTCCGTGCAGGCGGCATCGGAAAAAATCGAAAACTCTAAAAAGGCATATGAGCAGCTGGAAAGCGAGCTTGCCACGGCGCGCGATAAGCAGAATGCTGCCGGCGATGAGCTGGCGGCGGCGCGCCTTAAGCTGTCCAATGCCGACACCGACCGCGATGCGCGCGCCAAGCAGCGCCGCACCGCCGAAGAGGCAATCGAGCGCTGGCAGGGCGATGTGAATACATTCACCGAACAATTGCATAGGATAGAGATGCAAAAGGACCGCGCGCAAAGCGATATGGATGCGCTACTCGAGCGCATATGGAACGATTACGAGATGACGTACGAGGCGTGCGCCGAGCATGCCGACCGCACGACACCGCTTAGCGAAATCGATGCGCGCATTGCCACACTGCGCACGCGCATACGCGATCTGGGCGGCGTTAACGTCAATGCGGCGCAGGAGTATGACGAGGCAAATAAGCGCCTTGTCGACCTGACCGCGCAGCGCGATGATTTGCTCAGCGCGCGCGAGGACTTACGGCGCATAATTGACGATTTGACCGCTCAAATGAGCGAGCAGTTTACCAGCCAGTTTAAGCTGCTCAACGAGCGCTTCGGCGTGACGTTTAAGGCGCTGTTCGGCGGCGGAAGTGCCAAGCTGATACTTCAGGACGAAAACGATGCGCTCAATTGCGGCATAGACATTGCCGCGCAGCCCCCGGGCAAGAAACTGCAAATGCTGAGTCTGCTGTCCGGCGGCGAGCGCGCACTGACCGCGATTGCGATACTCTTTGCCATGCTGGACATACGCCCCACGCCTTTTTGCATACTGGACGAAATCGAGGCGGCGCTGGACGATGCCAACATAGACAACTTCGCGCAGTACCTAAGCCGCTATTCCGAAAAGACCCAGTTCATAGTCGTCACGCACAGAAAGGGCACTATGGAATGCTGCGACGCGCTATACGGCGTTGCGATGGAGGAAAAGGGCGTCAGCCGCATGGTGTCGGTATCGCTGGCGGACGCACAGCACGCGGTTTGATTTTTTAAGATAAACACGGGCAAGAATATTGGGCACGTTTGGAGGAATATAATATGGCCAAAGAAGAGAAGGAAAAGAAGGGCTTTTTTTCAAAACTAAAGGCGAGCCTTACGCGCACGCGCGATAACCTGTCGGGCAAGGTGGATCAGCTTGTCGAAACGTACGAGGAGCTGGACGACGACTTTTACGATGAACTGCTGGACATACTGATACTTGCCGATGTGGGCGTAAAGACGTCCACGATGGTTGTGGATAAAATCAAAGCCGAGGCGCGCGAAAAGAAGATAGGCAATCCCAAGCAGGTCAAGCAGATGCTCATGGACATACTGATTGACATGATGAAGGACACCGACCTGCGCTTTCCGTCCCCGACCGTGCTGATGGTAATTGGCGTAAACGGAGTGGGCAAGACCACGACTATAGGTAAACTGGCAACCCGCTTCCAGCTGATAGGCCGCAAGGTCATTATATGCGCGGGCGATACTTTCCGCGCCGCCGCCGCCGATCAGCTTGAAATCTGGGCAAAGCGCGCCAACACTATGATAGTGCGCCAGCACGAGGGCGCCGATCCCGCAGCCGTTTTGTATGACGCGATACAGGCGTCCAAGGCGCGTCAGGCCGACGTACTTGTCGTAGATACCGCGGGTCGCCTGCACAACAAGGCGCACCTTATGGAAGAGCTTAAGAAGATGGCGCGCGTAGTGGGACGCGAATGGCCCGAGGCCGAGTTCCGTACGCTGCTTGTCGTCGATGCCACAACGGGTCAAAACGGCGTGGAGCAGGCACGCATATTTAAGGATGTCGCAAAGCTGGACGGCATAATACTGACCAAGATGGACGGCACCGCCAAGGGCGGCATAGCCGTGGCGATTCGTCAGGAGCTGGGGCTGCCAGTGCGCTACATAGGCGTGGGCGAGGGCATAGACGATCTGCAGCCCTTTGACGCGCGCGAATTCATAGAGGCGATATTCGGATAATGGCGGCAAAGGGTAAATCGCGCAAATGGGATCCGCCCGACACTTTGCCGGACGAGCAAGCCGCACCCGATGCGCGCAACGATTCGGATACGCCGCCGTGGGAAGATGCACCCTCAGCGCCCAAGAGCAAGCGCACCCCGTCAAAGAGCGCAAAGCCGCAAAAGAAGCGCACGCCCGACTTGACCGACGATGCGTACGATGACGACGACTACACCGCGCAAAAAAGCACGCGCGGACGCACTCAGCGCGCCGCGCCGCGCGATGACCGCCTTACGCTCACGGTCGATGTGGACGGCGGCGACGATGAGCAGTTTGACCTGCTGTGCGATGGGCGCGCGTATTGGGGCGGGTATGAACCGCCGTATAGCTTTGAGATAAAGCTGGATAAGGGCGAGCATGACCTGCGCATAAGGCAGCGCCACGCGCTGGACAGACAGCCCAGCAAGTTCGTGCCGCTCGCGCTGTCGCTCATGCTGGGCGATGGGCGCAGGAGCGAATACGGTCCGTACTACGCCGCGCTGGACGCGCACATAAATATAAGCGCCGACTCCAAGCTCAATGTGAAGTACGCGCTTAACGGGCGCACGGGGTATAACTGCGGGCGCGCCGCGTTTAACTGCTCGGCGGGCAAGGGCGTGGATTTGGAAGTGCGCGATACATCGATGAGCACCAACCCGCGCCTGCGCAGGCGTTGGATGGCGGCGAACTACGCGGCACTTATAGCATTTACGATAATTGCGCTGTCCGTTGTGGCACTGGGCGCGTATCTGGGCGTGCGCCCGGGCGGCTCGGTGGGCGGCGGCGTGCTTATAGGGCTTATCGGCTTTGCGTTTTCAATGTGCTGCGCGGGCATTATGGGCAGTGTGCGCGAGGCATTGGACGGCGAATACGCGCCCGAAATAGACTTCCCGCAGCCTAAAAACAAAAAGAAGCGTCAACCGCCTACGCCTAAAGACGCAAAGTCGCCCGAAGACGCGGCGCCCGAATCCGACAGCGGTACGGAAGAGAACGCGCAGGACAAGCCCGCGCGCAAAAAGCAAGCGCGTTCGGGCAAGCGCACAAAGAAAAACGCGCCCGCTCAGATCGACTATGACGGCGCGTATGACGATGCGGGCGAGATGGACGAGTTTGAAGAGGCGGGTCTGTCCACGGCGGATCTTAGCCCGGAACAGCTCAAGAATGCCAAAAAGCAGCTCATGCGCAAACTGGGTGGCAGCGACGAGGAATAGTGCCTTTGCCGCTCAAAAAAGCGTAAAGAAAAAATGCTTGACAATTTCAATCGATGCGGTATAATTGAATGCGTAAAGCCGATGAGCTTTACTTTTGCGTCCCAATAAGCGCGGAGAGTGAGATTATGAGCGAAAACGGCATGAATGAACTTGACAGGCGCGTCGAGTTGGGGCTGCTTATGGATTTCTACGGACCGCTCTTGTCCGAGCGCATTGCCGAAATAATGACGATGTACGTGCTGGAGGACTACGGTCTGAGCGAAATAGCACAGAAAAAGGGCATAAGCCGTCAGGGCGTGTACGACGCTGTGCGCCGCGGCGAAACGCAGTTAAACGAACTGGAAGCA
>CAYTOU010000162.1:0-6330 GCA_964439295.1 uncultured Oscillospiraceae bacterium | reverse complement strand
CTTATCAACCTTGTAGGCCAGGGTCTCCCCCAACACATGCATATAGAAAACGTCACCCTCCTCCAACTGATCAAGATCGGTAAAAAGCTTCTTCCCCGCCAATCCCGAATGACCCGAAAGTACCGAGTGCGTGGTCTCGCCACCTACCGGCAAGGAAGTCGCCTGCAAATGGCCAACTCCCGCCTGCAACACGTCCGCGCTCGTTCCGTGATACACGGCAAGCTTGGCGCTAATTTTGGGAATCTCGATATAGCCCATCACGTTATCGCCGTTGATATTCAGAAGGCTTGAATAAGGCTCAACCGAAAGGGAATTCATTTTGCTCTGGTCAAAGGGGTCGGTCAGATACGCCGAGTTGTCAACCAAGGCCTCGTTGTAATCACGTGCCGCCTGAAGGGCATCGTCAATCTTCTTCTGCGCATCCTCGCCATCGTCGGTTTGATTTTCCTCAATCCGCGCAATGGCTTCATCGTAAGCGGCCGCAATCTGTTCTTGTTCCTGTTCATACTGCAAATTGCTGATAAGCGGGTACACAAAGATACCCAAGCCAAGAAGAAAGCCTAAAACCAGCAAGGCTCGTTGCAGCTTGTTTCTTCCGGCAAGAACACCTAAAGGCGCAAACGCGCCTTCATGCTTGCCTTTGATGCGTTTCCTTGGAAAGCCCATGCGCAAAACCTTGTCTTTCTTCTGGGGGGGCAGCACGCTCACGGCAGCCACGCTAGTTCGTCATATGCCAACAGAGGGATGCGCCGCTCTTTCGAGCGACACACCCCATTCATAACCCGTTTGGGTATGCTAAGAGTCCTCGACAGGCACCAGCTCTGCAGGAACTACTTACTAGAGTTCTTCTTCCGCATGCGGGAGGAGAAGGCGACACCAGCAACGGCAAGCATGATGGCGAGTCCGAGCAGCGGCATGATGATGAAGCCCCAATCACCCGTCTGCGGAAGCTTGAAGGTCTTCGGGGTGTTGTTCACTTTTCCATCGGCGTAACCATCGTTGTTCGTGTCTTCCGTGACCTTCACAGTCGGAGCTTGATTGCCGTCACCATCGCCCGAGTATTGAGCCGTGATGGTAATGGTCTTCGCGCCTTCGGGAGACCAGCCGTCGGGAATGGCCGTCTCAGTGAAGGTGTAGGTGCCCTCATCAAGGCCCTTGATCGTAATGTTGTGGTTGTCGGGGTGAAGCCTCAGCGCGTCATCGGCAGTAGGATCAATCGTGCCATTAGGATCAACCTTGTAGACGCCAGCGGAAATTTCGGTAAGTTTCGTACCCGCCTTTGCACCCGTCATGCTGAAGCGGACCGTGTTGTAATCATCCTGGGTGGGAGTGGCGCCACTAAAGGTCTTCAGCAAGTCAACACCAAAGGTGTAGACATAGACCGTATGATCTTCGGACTTGCCCGTACCATCAGACTTGGGATTATTGCTATAGACGATATGGGTGGTGTTGGTTTCGGCGGTCTTGACCTCCGCGCCGTCATTCAGGGTGGCGTTGAAATCGACGGTGATTTCAGAACCGGCTGCGGGATCCTGCGTATAGGAAACGGGGTCGCCAGTGGTATATTTGCCAATGAATTTATTGATGTCAAAGTCAACTTCAAAGGATACCCCTGCTTGGCTCCAACCAGGATCAAGGTCGGAAACCTTCGTCTTATTCTTATTGCCGTCAACAACATAGACCGTGTAGTCTTTAGCGGCGACCGCAGTGCCGGCAATCTTAACCTCGAGTGCCTGGAGCTGTTCCTTGCTGACGGTAAGGCCAGAGCTCATCTTATCTTCGATGTTGAAGATATAGCTCGAGTAGCCATAGGTGTTGGGGACCTCGGTTTGGATCTGGAACGGAACCTCTTCACCAACCTGATAGTCGCCATACTTCTTCTTGTCGCCCTTGCCATCGGTGATGATCTTGTCAACATCAGGCTGCTGGCTCTTCAAGGTCACTTGTTTCGTCGCGCCGTCAACCTGAATGACAAACGGTGCGGCTTTAACGATATCTGGGGTGGCCGTATCTTCGGTCACCACGTAATAGCCATTCTCAAGCTTGAATGAAGATCCTGAACCAGCCTTCGTCAGGTTCGTAGTATTGATGGCCTTTGCAAACTTGATGGACTGGGATGCGTTCAGTTCGGAAATCGCCTTGGCGACATCGCTCGCGCCCGCGTTTGCGTCGAGCTTGGTCACGCCATCAAGACTGTTATACGCGTTGATGACAGCCGTCTTTGCCTCGGCGCTCGCATAGTCGTACTTGTAGCTGGTCTTGTTGTCCTTGGTCACTGCTTCAGCATTGAACAGCTTGTACGCACTGAATGTCCTGCCGGTGACGTCTTCATTCGCCTGGTCCTTGCTGATAGTGACGTCGTACGTATCGGCGGCGTATGCCGCAAACGGCACCGCAGCCAGGGCAAATGCCATTGCAACCGTCATCATTGCAACGAGCAGCCCTTTCATTGGTTTAGTCATAAGCTATCCTTCCCATTAGTATCTTTCACTCGGAAAACTTCGTGGTTTGCCAGCCCTTTCTTTGGCGACCCTCTAAGGCGGCTGGCGTTTCCCGCCTTGTCAGCGTGCGGGAAAACCCCGACCGGCCCTACCCTTTGACACCTCCTCGGGTCTGACGGGTTCTGAAGTATCCATACACGCAGCCAATCATCGCGATGGCTCCGACAAGGGTGAGAGGGGCTATTCCCGATCCACCAGACTGAGGAAGCTTGACAAGCCTCTTGTCGGTGGCGGTATAGGTGATGTCTTTGTAGGTGCTACCCGCCATAGTGATAGGCAGGCTTCCCACCTCGATGGGATCGATTGCAGTGAATCCCTCGGGGGCTTCTGTCTCGACAAGCAGATACTTGACGCTCTCGTCCTTCGTCGTAAGTGCAAGATTGCTGAAGGTGATATCGCCGCTGCTCGGTGTAGTGGCTGCGCTCGAGTTCTGGGTTTCCGTACCGTCCACAATGGTTGTGGCGCTCGTCACGGGGTAATACTTCGTCTCGGTACCGTCGCTGGCCTTGTAAACATAGGGGGTATCGCTCGTCGTTGCCGTGCTGTAAAGGGTGAACGTGGCACCGGCAAGACTGTTGCCCTCGTCATCAATTTTATGGATCTTGATGGAGCCCGTTTCGTCTTTCGGCGTCTCCTTGTAGGTGTTGGTGAGGGTTACGTCTTGCGTGGCCTCAACCACTTTCACTTTTTTATAAACATAGAAGATGGAGGCGGCATCGGCGCTCGCATCACCCGTCCCGTGTTCGGTAGTGAGGTAATAATGCTTCGCATTGGCAAGCACATAGGGCCATTCTTCCGAAGGATTGCTCAGCGTGTACTTCACACCGGATTGAGGCCAGATGCCATAGTGAATATCGCCTTCACCATCCTTGTAGCTGGTCACGTCGCCTTTACCATTGAATTTCATATAGCCGCTGTTGGCGGTGCCGTTCTTGTGATTGTGCATAGAGAAAAACGGATACGTGCCCGACTGGCCACCGGATTTATAGGTTCCGCGATATGTCGTATCCCAAATGCAATTCTCGAGCTCAGTGCCGGAAATAAGCGAATCCTCAACGGAAGAGTTGTGCACCGTCGCGTAGTAGACCTCGGTGGTGTAGGTAATGGTTGTGCCATTTTCGTCCTTGACAGGATAGCTACCGGAATTTGTCCACTTTCCCCATTTACCCTTAGGATCAACGAGTGCAGAATTGGTGGCGCTCCCTTTGACGAAGTTCGAGGAGTTGAGCACGATATCCTTGTCTTCACCCAGATATTCGCCATTGGCATAGACCTTCACGCGAATCTCTTCGGCCATCATCTCGTACTTTTTGATGTCGCTCTTCTGATCGGTATCCGCGAGCGTCTTGGCCCAATCCTTTGTGGCGGTAATCGTCACCGTATCACCCGACGCACTGGTATCAAGAGCAACGGGATTATCGTGATTGGCGTCCTCTTTTTCGACGGTCCTCACACCGCCAGACACGCTTACGGTTGGGGCATTGGTGACCCACCATTTCGCTCCGCCACTTCCGTTCCAATAGAGACCTGAATATTGGCCCTTGTTGTAGCAAAGAACCAGATAGGAATCGTCATCAAGCGAGCTATAGCCGAAGCTGTCCCACTGAACCCACTTGTAAGTCTCTTTGACCTCCTCGTCGCCGTAGCTCACAGTGCTTGTGTAGCCTTCGGGAAGCGAGTCGTCGTTTTCCTGAAGCGTGTAATTGATGCGCGTCTTCCCGTCGGACCGATAGATGTCGAGCCCAGTCACCTTGGTCTGCCAGTTGTTGGCGGCAGTAAGAGTCACGCTCTTGCCCGTATCTTCCCCATCGGCGAGGATACGTACTGTGACGGAATCGGGGCGTTTGTCCGCACTGTCCTCATCGTCGTCCCAAGTCTTGCTGACGTTCAACGTAAGCGAGCCACTTTCAAGAGTTGTAATCGAACCCGGCGTATCCGGCGCGCTGTAGGTGTTGCAAAGGTTTGCCGCCGTGATGTAGTTGGGCAAATCGTCGTCACGCTCGATCTTCTGGAAGAGATAGAGCTTGGTTGACTTGCTGTTAACGGGTGAAATGGCGCCCGTCTCGTCATCAAAGTTGAATTTCGAGCTATCCGTGATATTGGAGGCTATCTTCCAAGAGCCCTTGGCATAGGACAGGTAGACCGTACGGTTCAGCTGCGGGTCAACCTCTTCCATGTTGCTCTTGAACGACCAGGTGCCATCGCTGTTTTTTACCGCGGTCCAGCCCAAAGCGTTTTCAACAGAGGTATCGCCAACGCCAAAATAGGTATAGGTTGCATACGTGTTCGAGCCAACCGTTTCGGCATCGTCGCCTTCATCGGGATTGAAGACATACTGGGTACCGCTCATGACATCCTCGGTCGGACCCTCAGGGCGAAGGACTTGCGAATCGTGAGTGATGCCCGTGCCGATGGTGTACACGGTGCCTTCGGCAAGATCGTTTATGTTGTTAGAAGAAGAGACGAGTGCCCAAAGCTCAAGATTCTTGGTGGTCGACTTGGTGGTATTAACGACCGAGAGGCCATAGTCGCCCTGATCGTTGTTGCCGCCCGTACCAAAAGCTTCGTTGTACACGTAGTTGATGCGGTTACCGTTCTCATCCGTATAGGGAAGGCCCTTGACCGTCGCCTTCCAATTGCCATCCTCGTCGGGCGTGATTTTGACCGTGCGGTCGGTAACCGTCGTGCCACTCGTATTCTTATGCTGAACGGTAACGGTAATGTAGCTTGGGCGATCATCAGCATTGTCGCCTTCCCAGTTCTTGGTGATGTTGATGTCTACCGTCTTCGCAGTGCTCGCATCATCTCCGGAATCGGAGGCGAGCATGATGGAGTCGCTACTCAGCAAGGCGTCTAGCTCATCCTGAGAATCAATCTCAAGATCGAGTATTTCGCTATCGTTCTCATCCTTAGCGGGCGCACCCTCGGATTCTGACTCTGATAAGGCAGACTCAGAAGACTGGTAGGTGGAGCTGCCCGAACCCTCTCCTGCATTCGCAACAGAGCTCAGCGAAAGCAAAACGCCTGCAAAGATCGCAATAGCCAAAAGTCCAGCTGCAACCCACAAAGCATTCCTTTTAGTCTTCTCATTCACTGGTCCGCCCTCCACTGCAAACTGGCTGAGATGTCGCATTAGTCGTTTATTCGCTCGTTAGGGCACGCTAATCCATCTACGGAAACGCTCAACCTAATCGGTCACGCTTAGCCGTCCACTCCATTGCAGCTTTGTTACCAAATCGTTACCTTGTAGTCCTTGCGTGGGTTGCATCTGGTACGCGACGAAGGCGGCACGCAGCCTATAGTGGCAAGGGCATGACCCCGGAATTCCGAGGCCACGCCCTCTCTGCGATTGCTTCTGCTTAATGCACAAGAAAGCGGGCCGGTTTCCCGACCCGCTTGAATTCCTGGTGGAGATGATGGGGATCGCGCGCGTCTACCAACCCTGTCATCCCGGCGAAACCATTGGTGAAGCGACGTGCGCCAACACTCACCGCTCCTGGGCGTAAATGCGCAAACCGATTGCGCTTTCATGTCAGAGCTTCAGGCGTGCCTTCTCTTCTGCCATGAACGCGTGAAACCGCGCAATGAGCTTTTCCGGAGACGGATCGCAATCGACACTCGGCATGTAATAGATGAAGGGGTTCATGTCTTCCGGATAGTCGAAGTCGGCATAGACGCGCTCTATGTCGGAGAGCAGTTCGCCACCGGCCGAGCCGAGCGACGCAAGAGCCGCATAGCGCAATACGTCCCGCCCGCTTCCGGAGTTCTTGTATCCAGCCAGGTCAAGAGCGGTGAGTGCCTCTGCCTTGCTGTCGGCTGCGAACACTTC
>CAYTOU010000161.1:0-6335 GCA_964439295.1 uncultured Oscillospiraceae bacterium | reverse complement strand
GTTTCTAAAAGGGAAAGCTGCAAGTTCGAGTGGATTTTTCGTCAGCTCAAGGATGAAAGCCGAAGGTTTAGTGGGGCTAAATCGAGGCTTTCAGACGCAGAGATGGCGGAAAAGCCGCCGAAATTGCAGCTTAAGGAATTTTAGAAACACACTCTAGTTATCCGTGGCAAAAATCGCGACATTTCGCAGCTTTTTGGAGTGTTAAACACTTTTCACAGTGAGTTCACCATGTGTTGCATTTTTAAACCGAATCAACGTTTCAACTCCGTTGACAAAATTTCCGTCATGGATTAAAATTCAGATACTTATACTTCATAAACGGAAAACTTGCTGACGGCAAGCGTCAAGGAATGATCCAGATGCAAAATAACACTTTATACCTTGGTATAGATGTCGGTTCGACAACCATCAAGTTCATGCTGAACGATGGCGAAAAGGAGCTATTCAGCTGTTACGAGCGCCATTTTTCGCGAGTGCGCGAAAAGACGGTTGAGCTGCTCAAGACCGTGCGGGATATCGTACACAAGGCATATCCGGACAATGAGCCGATGATATGCGCCGCGATATCGGGTTCCGCCGGTATGGGACTCGCCGAGGCGGCAGAGCTTTCGTTCGTGCAGGAGGTATTCGCCACTGCTGAGGTGGTCAGGCAAAAGCAGCCCGACGCGACATGCGCGATAGAGCTGGGCGGCGAGGATGCGAAGATAATCTTTTTCACCGGCGGACTTGACCAGCGCATGAACGGTAGCTGCGCAGGCGGCACGGGCGCGTTCATAGACCAGATGGCATCGCTGTTAAACGTAAGCGTGAGCGAGCTGGACATATTAAGCCTAAACGCGCAGCGCATATACCCCATCGCATCGCGCTGCGGCGTATTCGCAAAGAGCGATATACAGCCGCTTATAAATCAGGGTGCGCGCAAGGAAGACATAGCGGCGAGCATATATCAGGCCGTCGTCAATCAGACGATTGCGGGTCTGGCGCAGGGACGCCGCATTGAGGGCACTGTCCTATTCCTGGGCGGACCGCTTTACTTCTGCAAGGGACTGCGCAAGCGCTTTAGCGAAACGCTCAAGCTGGACGAGGAGCACGCCATATTCCCCGAATACGGTCGACTGGCGGTCGCAATCGGCGCGGCTATATACGCAAAGAAGGACGCGCGCCCGCTTTCATGCGATGCGCTTATCGAGCGAGTGAGCAATGCGCCCACCATCGCAAAGGCGGGACGACTCAAGCCGCTGTTTGAAACCAAGGCGGATTACGAGGAGTTCAGCGCCCGTCACGCGCGTGCGGTTGTGCCCGAGGCGGATATCGCGTCGTACATAGGACCCGCGTATTTGGGCATAGACTGCGGCAGTACAACGACTAAGCTGGCACTGATAAGCGCCAACCGAGAGCTGCTTTACACATACTATGCGCCCAACAAGGGCAACCCCGTGGCGATAGTCAAGGAGCAGCTAGAAAAGATATACGAGCTGTGCGGCGAGCGCATACACATATGTGGCAGCGCGGTCACAGGCTACGGCGAAGATCTTATCAAAAACGCATTCAGCGTCGACATGGGTCTGGTCGAAACAATAGCGCACTACACCGCGGCGCGCTACTTCCAGCCCGATGTTGACTTTATACTGGACATAGGCGGTCAGGACATAAAGTGCTTCAGCATACGTGACGGCGCAATCGACAGCATAATGCTAAACGAGGCATGTTCGTCGGGCTGCGGTTCATTCTTAAGCACATTCGCCGAGTCCATGGGCTGCACGGTCGAGGAGTTCGCGCGCAAGGGACTGAGCGCGCGCTCGCCTGTCAATCTGGGCAGCCGCTGCACCGTGTTCATGAACTCGTCGGTCAAGCAGGCGCAGAAGGAAGGCGCCGACATATCCGATATATCGGCGGGTCTGTCGGTCAGCGTTGTCAAGAATGCCCTCTACAAGGTCATACGCGCCTCCAGCGCGGCGGCTCTGGGCAAGCACATAGTGGTGCAGGGCGGCACATTCAATAACGATGCCGTGCTGCGCGCATTCGAGATGGAGCTAGGCGGCGATGTAATACGCCCCAACATAGCGGGTCTGATGGGCGCGTACGGCGCGGCGCTTAGATCGATGAGCCTTACGCAGTCGCAGCTGATTTCGTACGAGGCGCTCAAGGCATTCACCTACTCAGCGAAGGCTTCCACATGCAACGGATGCGCCAATCACTGCAGGCTGACGATAAACACATTCTCGGGCGGACGGCGCTACATCGCGGGCAACCGCTGCGAGCGCGCGCTGGGCGCGGGCTCTGGCAAGTCGCAATTGCCCAACGTGTACGAGGACAAGCGCAATCTGCTAAAGGCGATAATCGCAAGCGGCAAGGGACGCCCCGCACCGCGCGGCAAGATAGGCTTCCCGCTGGCACTGGGCATGTACGAGCTACTGCCGCTATGGTA
Source organism: uncultured Oscillospiraceae bacterium (assembly GCA_964439295.1). Taxonomy (GTDB): domain Bacteria; phylum Bacillota; class Clostridia; order Christensenellales; family Aristaeellaceae; genus Fimadaptatus. Next base: position 3,907 of record CAYTOU010000161.1, on the reverse strand, counting down.
CACGCTGTTTACCGAATTGGGATTCGAGGTCGTCGTATCCGACATGTCCACACGGCGCACGTACGAGCGCGGTCAGTTCTCCATACCGTCCGACACGGCATGCTATCCGGCAAAGCTGATGCACGGCCATGTGGTGGAATTGATTGACAAGGGCGTGGATGCCATATTCTATCCGTGCGTATCGTACAATGTGGATGAGAAGGTATCCGACAACCACTTCAATTGCCCGATAGTCGCCTACTATTCCGAACTGCTGCACGGCAATATGGATGAGCTGCGCAACATGCGCTTCTTGTACCCGTACCTCAATCTGAGCACGCAGCACAATCTGGCGATGGGACTATGCGATGTTCTTCCCCGCGAATTCCCGGGGATAAAGAAGCGCGAAGTCAAGGCGGCGCTCAAGAAGGCATGGGCGGCGTACGAAAAGTACATGGAAGATGTACGTCAGGCCGGCGAAAAGGCACTCAAGTACGCGCGCGACAATAAGCTGCGCACGATGATACTGGCGGGTCGCCCGTACCACATCGATCCCGAGATTTGCCACGGCATAGACAAGCTGGCGCAGACATTGGGATTCGTAGTGGTCAGCGAGGACAGCGTATGCAATAAGGCAGAATTGCCCGAATTGCATGTGCTCAACCAATGGACATACCATTCGCGCCTATACCGTGCGGCCGAGTTTGCCGCCGAGAACGAGGGCGTGGAGCTGGTACAGCTGGTATCGTTCGGCTGCGGCATGGACGCGATAACCGCCGATGAGGTGCGCGCCATAATGGAGAAGCGCGGCAAGATATATACACAGATAAAGATTGATGAAATAACCAACCTCGGCGCTGTTCGCATAAGACTGCGCAGTCTGATTGGTGCGCTGGAGGAAAGGCAGGGAAACGATGAAGTCGAACTACTACGTGCAGTTCACGGAGGAAATGAAGGCAACTCACACTATACTGGCACCCAACATGCTGCCTCTTCACTTCCGGTTCATACTGCAGGTGCTTCGGGACGCAGGGTATAAAGCCGAACTATTGGAAACACAGGGACCGGAGATAGTCGAGGCGGGTCTTAAATACGTGCATAACGATGCCTGCTATCCGGCACTGCTGGTAATCGGTCAGTTCATAAACGCGCTGCAAAGCGGCAATTACGATCCGCACAAGGTCGCGCTGATATACTTCCAGACAGGCGGCGGTTGCCGCGCGTCCAACTACATATCGCTATTGCGCAAGGCGCTGGAGCGCGCCGGATACGGATATGTGCCGGTAATATCGTTCAGCATGGTCGGCATAGAGAAGCATCCCGGCTTCAAGCTGAACCCGCGCATGCTACTGCATATGGCAATGGGCGTAATGTACGGCGACATACTGATGTCGCTGGTAAATCAGTGCACGCCGTATGAGGTCAACAAGGGCGAAAGTCAGCGTCTGGCGCGCGAGTGGACGGAAAAGCTGGCCGCAGACATGAGCAAAAACGGCGCGCGCATACACCGCTTCAGCAAGCAAGCGACCGAGATAATGCAGTCGTTTGACGCGATCAAAAAGGAGCAGGGCGAGCGCATACCGGTCGGCGTTGTGGGCGAGATATACGTAAAGTACTCCCCGCTCGGCAACAATAACCTGGTGAACTTCCTTGTAGGCGAGGGCGCGGAATGCACCGTGCCGGGACTGCTGGACTTCTGCCTATACTACATATACCATCACATCGCCGAGCCCGGTCTATACGGCTTTGGCAAGATGAAGATGAAGGCATTCCAGATCGCGTACAAGATATTCCTGCGCATACAGCACAGCGAGATAAAGATATTCGAAAACTACGGCAAGTTCAAGGCGCCCGCGCCGTTTGAGCACACCGTGGAGCGCGTACAGAGCTTTATCGGTCTGGGCTGCAAGATGGGCGAAGGTTGGCTATTGCCCGCAGAGATGCTTGAGCTATACGACCGCGGCGTAAAGAACATAGTATGTACCCAGCCGTTCGGTTGTCTGCCCAACCACATATGCGGCAAGGGCATGATGAAGCCGCTTAAAGACGCCTACCCCGACATGAACATCGTCGCCGTGGACTACGACCCGGGCGCAACGCGCGTGAATCAGGAAAACCGCATTAAGTTGATGCTGGCCAATGCCCGTATGGAGCATTAAGCTGTCACCAAATATTCAAATGCATTTTTCATGCGCTTACTTTTGCGAGCCCTTACATGTGCATATAATTTATTCGAATTCAGGTCGAAGTTGATCGCAAGAATCACTGCTGATTGACTTCGGCCTTTTAAATGAATTTTCTTTCGGACTTATTCACGATTGGAGGGTCGGGCACGGTCATATGCCGTACCCATGCATATGGTAAAAAACCTTACGGAAGGTTCTCCACTCAAATGTATACTGGGATTTGCCGCTCCCCTATTCTTGGGGTTACTGTTCCAGCAGGTGTACAACATGGTCGACACAATGATAGTCGGTCGCTTCCTGGGACTGACGCCGCTGGCGGGTGTGGGCGCGACGGGCTCGCTGTACTTTCTGGTAATCGGCTCATGCTCGGGCATATGCAGCGGCTTTGCGATACCCGTATCGCAGGCGTTCGGCGCGAATGACCACACATCGGTCAGGCGCTTTGTGACAAACAGCATATGGCTGTCAATCGGCTTTGCGTCCGTGCTGACCGTCATAACCGTGTGGCAGTGCCGCAACATGCTTAAGCTCATGAACACCCCTGAAGAGGCGTTTGAGTACGCGTACATGTACATCGTGATTATATTCGCGGGCATACCCACGACATTCCTATACAATATATCGTCGTCGGTAATACGCGCGCTGGGCGACAGCCGCACTCCGGTTGCCTTTTTGATACTGTCATCGCTTCTGAACATTGCGCTTGACCTACTGTTCATACTTACATTCAACATGAACGTCGCGGGCGCATCGCTGGCGACGGTCATATCGCAGTTGGTCGCGGGCGTGGGCTGCGCGATATACATGATGCGCAAATTTGAGATACTGAAAATGCAGCCCGGCGATTGGAAAATGCGCCCCAGCAACATGAAGAACCTATGCGCAGTGGGTCTGCCCATGGGACTGCAGTACTCGATAACCGCAATCGGTTCGGTCGCGGCACAGACCGCCGTAAACTCCTTTGGCAGCATAGCCGTTGCCGGTGTCACCGCCGCAAACAAGGTATACTGCATACTCTGCTGCCCCATGGACGCAATCGGTGGTACCATGGCGACATACGCCGGTCAGAACATAGGCGCGGGCAAGATAGAGCGCGTCAATCGCGGACTCAAGCAGGCGTCCATTGTGGGCATATGCATATCGATAGTGCTGTTCTTCGTGGCGCTGCTATTCAATAAGCCCATGATGATGCTGTTCCTGGACGAAGGCGAAACAGAGGCGCTGTCATACGCCAGCCACTTCCTGCTGGTGACGACCGCGGGTTTCCCGCTGCTCACATTGGTAAACAGCATACGATTCACGATACAGGGCATGGGCTATTCCACATTTGCGATGATCGCGGGCGTGCTGGAGATGTGCGCGCGCTGCTTCGTGGCGTTCTGCCTGTCGCGCTGGTTCGGTTTCAGCGGCGTGTGCTTCTCTAACGTATGCGCATGGATTGCCGCGGACTCGTTCCTGATACCGGCATTTTTGCACTGCCGCAAGGTTGTCGTGTCCTCGCCCGTATACGGCGGACCGCGCGTGTGGAAGGAAGGCGACGACAAGCCCGCCGCGCAAAGCAACTGAGTTTTGTCTAATAAAGTAAATTACACTCCCCCCGCCGTCCGTATACAAAAGCGGATGGCGGGGCTTTTTTTGCCCTGAAATATAGGTTTGACGCAGCGCATGTCCTATAGTACAATGTATCCAAGCGCGCACAATGACTATACGCGCGCGGGCAGGTGAAGCATGCAGTACTATCT
>CAYTOU010000160.1:4805-6350 GCA_964439295.1 uncultured Oscillospiraceae bacterium | reverse complement strand
GTCACTTCATGAGATAATCGTTGCAAGCCTCGGCGGCATGCTTGCCGTCGGCTATGGCGCGGACTACTAAGCTTTGACCGGTGCGTGCGTCGCCGGCGGCGAATATGTGGGGCTTGGAGGTGGAGAAGTCGGCGGCGGAAGCTGAGATGCAACCGCGCGGGGTTAGATCCAGCGCGAAGGCGGAGCTTATGCACGGGTCAACGCCCGTAAAGCCCATCGCGATTAGCACAAGGTCTGCCGGATATTCGCGCTCGGTGCCGGGTAGTATGACCATTGACATGCGCCCGTCGGCGCCGCGCTCCCACTTGACCGAGGACGCCTTGAGCGACGTGACACGTCCATTTTCGCCTAAAATCTCGGTGGTCGTGGTTAGGTACTCGCGCGGATCATGCCCAGTAAGCGCAATGCATTCCTGCTGCGCATAGTCGACTTTGAGTACGCGCGGATACTCCGGCCACGGGTTGGACGGTAGACGGCAGGTGGATGGCTTTGCCATTATCTCAAACTGGGTTACACTTAAGGCACCCTGCCGTAAAGCAGTGCCCGCACAGTCAGTGCCCGTGTCGCCACCGCCGATTATGATTACATGCTTGCCTGAGGCAGTGATAGGCGAGGACTCGCCCTTAAGTAGTGCGCGCGTGTTCTCACTTAAATAGTCCACAGCAAAATGTATGCCCGATAACTCGCGCCCAGGTACGCGTAGATCGCGCGGCACGCGCGAACCCGCACATATCACAACGGCGTCGTATTCGCGCTCAATGCGCGCCGCCTCTTCGGGCGTGTCTATAGCGTGCGAACATATGAACTCAATGCCTTCCTCACGCATTATGCCTATGCGGCGGCGTACAATAGACTTGTCTAGCTTCATGTTGGGTATGCCGTACATGAGTAGCCCGCCCGGCTCTTCGTCGCGCTCAAATACAGTGACGCTGTGCCCCATGCGGTTTAAATGCTCCGCGGCGGATAGGCCCGCGGGACCAGAGCCGATTACCGCAACGCGTCGACCCGTGCGCGATGCGGGTATGCGCGGCTTGACCCAACCCTTTTCAAACGCCATGTCGATAAGCGTGCACTCGTTCGCGCGCACAGTGACCGAACCCGCTCCGTGCCCGCCGCACGTGCACGCGCCCTCGCATAGCGCCGGACATACGCGCCCGGTAAACTCCGGGAACGGCGCGGTGTGGATTAGGCGGTGATATGCCTCTTCCCATTGCCCGCGGTATATCAGATCGTTCCATTCAGGTATCAGATTGTGTAGCGGACAACCCGTCATCATACCGTTCATAATCATGCCGCTGTGGCAGAAGGGTACGCCGCAGTCCATGCAACGCGCGCCCTGCGCCTGCCGCTCGCTTAATTCAAGCGGCATGTGTATTTCGTTAAAGTCCTTTATGCGCTCAAGCGGCGCCCTGTCCGGCAACTCTTGACGCGCGTAATCGAGAAATCCCGTTGTCTTGCCCATGTGTACCTCCGCAGTGCCGAAAAATAGCACCGATGATAGTAGTAAAAGGGGGAGAAGAGTGAAAAAACTAAATCACTCTTCAA
>CAYTOU010000160.1:0-4705 GCA_964439295.1 uncultured Oscillospiraceae bacterium | reverse complement strand
CGCTCAAGCGCCTTGCGATACTCGGTAGGTATAACGCGTATAATGCGCTCGCTCACGTGTGCCCAGCGGCGGAGTAGGTCGCTGCCGCGCTCGGACGCGGTCAAGCGTACGTGACGCTCCAGCATGCGGCGTACCTCGACCAGCTCGTCGGGGTCGTCAATGGGTCCTACCTCGACCATTTCGGTGTTGACGCGCTCGGAGAACGTGCCGTTTTCGTCGTAGACATACGCTATGCCGCCCGACATGCCCGCCGCAAAGTTGCGCCCGGTGCGCCCGATTACCAGTACGCGTCCGCCGGTCATGTATTCGCAGCCGTGATCGCCCACGCCCTCGACTACAGCCGTCGCGCCCGAATTGCGCACGCAGAAGCGCTCGCCGGCTACGCCGTTTATGTACGCCTCGCCCGATGTCGCGCCGTATAGCGCAACATTGCCTATGATTATGTTGTCCTCGGCGGCGTAGGCGCACTTTGCGGGCTTCTTGACCACTATCATGCCGCCCGAAAGTCCCTTGCCCAGATAGTCGTTGGCATCGCCGGTCAGAACGAACGTCATGCCGCGCGGCATGAATGCGCCGAACGACTGACCCGCACTGCCGTTAAAGTTAATATGTATGGTGCCCGAGGGCAGCTTGTCCTCGCCGTACTTTTTGCATACCAGCGAGCCCAGATATGTGCCCACCGCGCGGTTGACATTGTGTATCTCAAGATCGGCGGTCACATGGCGTCCCTTTTCAAGCGCACCTGCGCATATTACCTTTAGCACCTGCGCGTCCATCGCCGTGTCAAGTACCGACTTGGGCTTGTATTCGGAATAGACCAGCGGCTCGGGTTCGTCCAGTATAGCCGATATGTCTATCGTGCGCTGCTTCCAGTTGAGTCCGCTGTCGTCTTTCTCGAGTAGATCGCTGCGTCCGACCAGCTCATCGACCGTGCGTAGACCCTGCTCGGCCATTATCTCGCGCAACTCCTGCGCTATGAAGTGCATGAAGTTGACCACGTATTCGGGCTTGCCGGTAAAGCGCTTGCGCAGTTCGGGGTTCTGCGTGGCAATGCCCACCGGGCAGGTGTCCAGATTGCATACGCGCATCATGCAGCAGCCCATCGTGATAAGCGGCGCGGTCGCAAATCCGAATTCCTGCGCGCCCAGCATTGCCGCAATGGCGACATCGCGTCCGGTTAGGAGCTTGCCGTCGGTTTCCAGCTTTACGCGGGAACGTAGACCGTTGAGCGTCAAAGTCTGATGCGCCTCGCTCAGACCCATCTCCCACGGTAGACCCGCGTGCTTTATGCTCGTGCGCGGCGCGGCGCCCGTGCCTCCGTCATAGCCGCTTATGAGTATTACATCGGCCTGACCCTTGGCAACGCCGGCGGCTATCGTGCCTACGCCCGCCTCGGCGACAAGCTTTACCGATATGCGCGCCGAAGGATTGGCGTTCTTTAGATCGTATATCAGCTCGGCCAAGTCCTCTATCGAATATATGTCGTGGTGCGGGGGCGGGGATATCAGCGGTACGCCGGGCGTGGAGTGGCGCGTCTTGGCTATCCACGGGTATACCTTGCCGCCGGGCAACTGACCGCCCTCGCCGGGCTTTGCGCCCTGTGCCATCTTTATCTGTATTTCATCGGCGTTGACCAGATAGTTGATTGTCACGCCGAAACGTCCGGACGCGACCTGCTTTATGGACGAGCGGCAACTGTCGCCGTTTGCCATCGGCTTAAACCGCTCGGCATCCTCGCCGCCTTCGCCGGTGTTGGAGCGCCCGCCCAGACGGTTCATCGCTATGGCAAGACACTCGTGCGCTTCTTTGGATATCGAGCCGTAGCTCATTGCGCCGGTCTTGAAGCGGTGGCATATGCTCTCCACGCTTTCGACATTGTCTATCGGTATCGGACGCATACCCGGGCGAATCTTCATTATCGAGCGCAGTGTGGACTTGCGCGTCTCCTGATTCAAGTGCGCGCTGTACTGCTTGAATAGCTTGTAATCGCCCTCGCGGCATGCCTTTTGCAGCAGGTGTATGGTCTCCGGGTTAAACATATGGTACTCGCCGTCCGTGCGGTACTGATATACGCCGCCGGATTCCAGCTGACCGTCGTTTTCGGTAAATGCCTTCGCGTGTATCTCGGCGCGCTCGCGGGCTACACCGTCAAGATCCAGTCCGCCCACGCGCGATACCGTGCCCGGGAAGAACTCGTCTATAAATTCGCGGCTCAAGCCAACTGCCTCGAATACGTGCGATCCGCGGAAGGACTGCACCGTGGATATGCCCATCTTGGACAGTATCTTTATTACGCCCTTCACGGCGGCCTTGTTGTAGTGCTCTATGGCGTCGTCGCCCATGCCGCGACTGCGCAGTAGCTCGTATATCATGTACGGGTTGACCGCGGTTACGCCGCAGGACAGCAGCAGCGCAAAGTGATGCGTCTCGCGCGGCTCGGCGGACTCCAGTACCAGTGACAGACGCGTGCGCAGGCACTTGCGCGTGGTGTATGTCTGTAGCGCGCTGACCGCAAGCAACGCGGGTATGGCGGCCATATCGCGGCTTATTCCGCGGTCGGACAGTATGATTACGCTCACGCCCTCGGATACCGCCTTTTCGCACTCCTCGCACATCGCGTTGAGCGCGCGGCGCATGCCTTGGCCGCCTTCGGACACCGGGTAGAGTATGGATATGGTGCGCGACTTAAACGCGGGATCGTCAAGCGCGCGTATCGCACTGAGCTGTGCGTCGGTCAGCATGGGCGTATCCAGCGCGATCTGACGGCAGCATAGCGGTGACGGGTGCAGCAAATCGCCTTCCGAACCGATGTATACGCGCGATGAGGTAACTATTTCCTCGCGCAATGCGTCTATCGGGGGATTGGTGACCTGCGCAAACAGCTGATGGAAGTAGTCGTAAAGCAGCTGCGGCACGTCCGACAGTATGGCGAGCGGCGAATCCACGCCCATTGCGCCCACTGCCTCGGCGCCTTTTTCCGCCATGGGCATTATGATCTTGCTTATCTGCTCATTTGTGTAGCCGAATGCGCGCATGCGCGCGATGAGCGGCAGGCTCTCGCTCGCGCATACATTTTCGCCGGCGGGCAGATCGTCCATGTGCAGCGAGTACTTGTTTATCCAGTGCGCATACGGATGGCGCTGCGCAACCGACATCTTGAGCTCTTCATCGCGTATAACGCGACCTTCGACCGTGTCAATCAGCAGCATGCGACCCGGGCGCAGGCGGCGCTTGTATAGTATGTTCTCGGGCTCGACCGGCAGTGTTCCGGTTTCGCTGGCCAGTATAATGCGCCCGTCGCGGGTTTCGATATAGCGCGCGGGGCGCAGACCGTTGCGGTCCAGTATGGCGGCAACCTGCCTGCCGTTTGTCAATACCATACCGGCAGGGCCGTCCCACGGGTCCATCAGGTGGCTGTGGAATTCGTAGAAGGCGCGCAGATCGCCGTTCATGTGGGAATCCTTCTCCCACGGCTGCGGTATCATCATCATGGCGGCGTGCGTAAGCGTGCGCCCGGTCATGGTCAAAAATTCAAGCGCGTTATCGAACATGGCGGAGTCCGAACCGTCCGGACGCACTATCGGGAACAGCTCGTTTAGCTCATCGCCGAATAGGTCGGTCTTTATGTGGCTCTGGCGCGCCAGCATGCGGCTGCAGTTGCCGCGTATGGTGTTTATCTCGCCGTTATGCACGACCATGCGGTTGGGATGGGCGCGCTCCCACGACGGGAATGTGTTGGTCGAATAGCGTGAATGCAGCACGGTTATGGCACTCTTGAAGTCCAGATCGCTTAGATCGACGAACAGGGTGCGCAATTGCCATGCCTGCAGCATGCCCTTATATACAATCGTGCGGCTGGAAAGGCTGCACGCGTAGAAGTCGGATTCACGACAGCCCTCGCTGTAGCGCAGACGGTTTTCCGCGCAGCGGCGAATCAGGTACAGCATCCGTTCAAACGCCTCTTCGGGGTGATCCTCTTCGCTGAAGCGCGATGCGCGCTGTATGAACACCTGGCATATAAACGGCATGGACGCAAGCGCGGTCTGACCTAAGGAGCTTACATTGACCGGCACATCGCGCCAGCCCAGCAGCGTCTGACCGTGGCTTTCGACTATGCGCTTGAACTCCTCGCGCACATGCTCGCGGCGCTTTTCGTCGCGGCTCAAAAAGAGCATGCCCACGCCGTATGCGCCCGGCTCGGGCAGTACAATGCCCAAAGGCGCACAGACCTTCTTGAAGAATTCGTGCGGCAGCTGCGTAAGTACACCGGCGCCGTCGCCGGTCAGCTCGTCGGCGCCGGATGCGCCGCGGTGGCTAAGTGCGCACAGCACGTCTATGGCATCCGTCACCAGCTTATGGCTGGCGCGACCTTTAATGTCGCAAATCATGCCTATGCCGCATGCGTCGTGTTCAAATTGCGGATCGTATAGACCCCTCTTTTCGGGCAAACCTGCCTTGCGCTGTCCATCTATTTCGGTGCGCACCTGAAAGCTGTCACTCATTAGATTCACCAACCTTGCATAAACGAATGGATTTTGGAAAAATAAAAAAACGCGCAATAACAAAGCCATCGCTTCGTCATTGAGCGTTTAATTACTTATGTTCACTTGTGACATGTAGGATTATACACTACCCTGTCGAAAATAAAAGCGTGCTAACGATTAAAGTTTTGCAAATTTACATTTCAAAAAATGCAAAACGCTTA
>CAYTOU010000159.1:0-6447 GCA_964439295.1 uncultured Oscillospiraceae bacterium | reverse complement strand
TCGATCTTATCAACCTTACGCGCATGATTCCAGAAGTCGTTTGCTTCTTGCTTCGTTATATTCGTCTCCGGCTTAATGCGCAGATATTCACTCGTTTCAAGCCTGTTTGTTTCCCGTATTTCTGACATCAAATTCAAAACAGGCCATCTCCTTTCCGGAAAAGTTCGGTATACCTGCAATATATGTTCTCGTAGGACGCGTCGCGCCTTACCTGTTCCTGCAGTATCAACGCCAATGCAAAATCAACCTGCCGCTCAGAGTAGCCATTCAATGTAGGATGCAGTCCCTTGAGAACCGATGCGATCCATTCATGAATCTCCGTCGCGCTTCTCGAATCCGCGATTGCCTGTTGCGCGTTTACCAAATCATATATCAAGCGGGCGAGTTGAGGCGTATCATCCGCATCCTGCTGTATATAATCCAGATAATCGATTTTAATCCGCGCGCTCAACCGTGAATGCAGCACTCTATCCTTCAGCTCCAGCAAATCATGCCGATCACCGGTGTACAGCAGTTTATCGTCCATGATACAAGTCAACAGGTCTGAAGATAGTTTGGTATCCGAGAGCGTTTTGCCATTTGGATCATAGCGGTATAAGCCATCACTTGCCCCGTGCTTTGGAATGTAACAAAGCACGGGCGTGAGCCATTCATTTTGATAGACCGCCGCAACGCCGCGAGGTAACTTAGCCAGCTCCGCAATCTGATCATCATTCAGGTTTGCTGCTCTGCCGACTAATTCGCGGTCACTTTGATCCGGCAAACGCATGATGATCTTGGTATTCGTATTGCGAATGACGGACATATCCATCAGTCCCGGCGCTTGGTCTGCGATAATGAAACCTTCGCCATATGTGCGCATTTCCGCAATGGCATTGGCCAGCATTTCAACGCTCTTTCCTGCCAGATTGGCTCCGTCCGCCGATTGCTGCATTGATGTGCGCCGCAACAGATTGTGTGCCTCCTCAAGGACCGTCAAATGTCGAAGGGAAGCGTTCATCGTGTCGTCCGTCATCCTATATTCCTGCAGCTTAAGCACCAGCATACCCATGAGCAGGGCTTTGGTTTCACTTGAGCCGACGCGGCTTAGATCGACAATCACATTTTTGTCAAACAGATCCTCGTTTGATATCTCGTCCGGTGTAAATATCAGCGCGTTGAGTCCTGTGGCTAGCGATTGCAGTCGCGTGAGCAAAGACCCCTTATATGCGCCTTTGTTGTCGCTGTCATACGCGCTTTCATCGATTACCACTCGAATTTGCTCACAGACATCGGCAAAGCTCGGAAAAATGTGCTTGTCATAACGGTTTTCGGATGTCAGCAAATCCCAGCCACACGCCGTATAGGCACGTTCAACCGCTTGCTTAAGCACCGCAGGCATCGCAGCATACATCGGCCAGCAGACATTGAATATCTCCACCAGCCTGTCTATATGCTCCAGCACATGAATCTTTTGCGGAAAGCTGAACGGATTTATGCATAGTAGCCGAGATAACTTTGGATTCGTACCATATACCGTTACGCCCTTGCTATTGCCAAATACATGCTTGTATTCGCCTTTAGCCGGCTCGATGACCATAAAACTTATGCCATTATTTCGCGCGCAATCCAGCATATGATAGATCGTGTTGCTCTTGCCCGCGCCTGTGCTGCCTGTGACAAAAGCATGGGAAGCCAGCGATTGCTGCGATAGGGAAACAGGCGTGCGCTCTACTCGGTTCATGTGGAATATATTGCCAAGCTTAATCGTTCCGGAAGGCGCTATTTTATCATAGGTTACAATACTTCTGCCAAATTCAGCGCATTCCAATACAGGAAGTCCTGTTACCGAGCGCTGCGGGAAATTCAGTGAATAGGCCAGCTCCTTGCCGGAAAGTTCGGTTGTAGCCGTTACAACGGATGGATATTCATTATATTCAGCGTCCGCATTCGTCACTTCCGGGTTTAGCGCAAATATCGGGTGGCGCAGTGTACGCAAATATGCGGCGATCTCTGCGGCCTGCCTGCGTTCATCTTCAACATTGCCTCGCCAAAGGTTGATCGCCGCGTCGGACATATGAGAGGATTCACCCATTGTCAGTGCCAGATAGGAGTGAGCCACATTGTTGGCTACATGATGATCTTCACTGAGAACATATGCGGCAAAGTCCCACATGCCCAGCGCTGAGCTTTGTTCCAAACGCTTCATTTGAGCTTCCAGCAGCTCCAATGCATGTTTGATGTTGTAGTTCGTAAATGTGCGCGTAATTCCCTCGTTTTTGCCGACCATAGCTGTCACTGTAGAGGCGCGGGCAAAGTTGGCGCCGAAATTCAATCCCTTGCTTATGGTTTTTGTCAAGCCTAGGGCAGCGGACATGGTCATGTGCACTACTTTGATAGCACCGGTAACAGTATAACTTTTGCTGTTTTGACTACCAATGTCTGCGCCGACATTGACACCCATCGTCGCCGACGCTCCGGTCGCTTGGTTTTCCATGTAGTGATAATCCGATGTCCAAGATGCATACGGTGCCAGACCGGAATAGAATTCACTTAGTTTAAGCTTGCGCTCATCGACATCGCGTATAGGTGTAGCCAGAAGTATGATGGTATATTCCTGCTTTGCGGAGCTGGGCACGACACCGTCCAGCAGTTTTTCGATTGTTTGACTGATAAACTTTTCTGATTTTTCGGTCGGTATGTTTGTGGCTGTTGCCACCGAATACGCCTTGTCGTTGTTCAAAATCGGCAGCATACCAATGCCGTCACTGCTTATTTCGGCGCCCGGGAAATTACCGCGGATGGCTTGTGCGATACGCGTCTTGTAGCTCTCGACGTCGACATTGTTATCGGCATTTTGCGTATTTACCACTGCCAGATAGACGTTTGTCTTCTCTCGCGTGCGATTGAACACCAGAGCAATATTGCAATCCTCATCGGACAATACAGCGTAGACGTTTACGAGCTTTTCAAGATTGTTTTCCCGCTTGTCGCATACCCACCTCGTGATGTTGAAGTAACGGATATTATGCGCTACATCAAATCGAGAACCGTATTCGGTTTGGGCTGCTATGGGCAGATACAGTGCCTTGATTTGCGGCAGATAGGCATTGAAAATCTCTATACTTCCCGCAGCCATTAGCCGCTCGGTTTGTTCCTGAGCCATTGCGTCGTTTTGCCCCGGCATTTCGGACAGATAGGTTTCGCGTTGCGCTTGCACACGCTCAACCTGAGCAGGACCTAGCACAGCTAACTTGGATATGGTACGGTCCGCACTCAGTCCGATGTGCTTAATGATACTTTTAATTCCCATTCTTCCTGCTCCTTACTCCGGCATTTTCCACATTATTAAGGACTTGATCACTTCCAATGATTGCGCGATGACCTGCTGATATCCTTGCAGCTTGGTTATATGATCCGTTTCCTCCTGAATCATCTCAGCCATGGCACGCAATCTTGGATTGTATTCCTCAATATTTCGCTTTATGAGCGATTCGAGCCGATCTACCCAGACCGAAAAAGCTTCATTGCAGCTTTTGTTGATGCGATTCGCAATCTCCTTTATAGCTTTATTGATTTTGTCGTTATAGGCGTTTCTGAGCCTGTCCACATTCAGCTTTTGAGAATCATTAATATTAAACCATGGGAAGTTATTGTTCAAAAACTTATCTGTGACGAACAACTTGTCATCTACGATCAAGAAATCCGGATCCTGATAGTTTATGATAACATCCTCGATTTCTTTTTGCTGCGTAGGCGTTAATGCGTCGCTCTCGGTAACAACCGCAATCATTTGTTTGCGTAGTTGTGCGGCATTATCGCGCCATTGCTGCTTGAGATTGTTGCCAATGGCATGTTGTGCGGTATCTACAGCCTGCTTATACTCCTCGATCACCGTGTCAATAACCCGATCCGAGGTTTTCCTGTCTAACTCCCTCTCGGCTTTCTCGATTCGATCGCTTTGAGCCTTCTGTTCTTTCAATTTGGAGAGGAAAGCCGGTATTGATACCGACAAACCGTCATGCGACTTAGCATCATTGGAATCATCACTCTGCGTGTATAAGTCACCTTGACCTTGGGAACTGCCGGTTTTTGCCTTTTCTTCGCTGCGGATATCTTGGGCAAGCTTTCTTATTTGCTCGCTGTCAATCAAGTATCGCTTAGTTGAACTCTCACCGGTTATCGTCTTGACCAACTCGGCGGCATTCGCCTTAAAGCTACGTAGCTTTGATTCGCGTTCCGCCTCGAGCGTCGCGATCAGCTTTTGCTTGTCCGCATCCAGTTCCACCACGCGCTTGTTACGCATGTTCTGTAGGTGCGCGGTTCTCTTGGTGATTTGTTCGCTCGTTTCGGCAACTGTCCGATCTAAGAACAGATAGACCATTTGACACTTATTGTACGCCGCATAACGGGAGGCAAATGTTTCTATGTCCCTCTCTATGCTGTACAGGCCGCTGTTTACATAGATCAAATTGCCGCACTCTGCGGCCGCGGCAATCGACTGCGCTTTTAGCTGACCCGGAAGTATATCAAATTTATATAGCTCTATATAGTCCTCGTCCTCCGGATCGGCATAAGCATCCTGCTGCTGTCTGAAAATCCTGCGGCAGAACTTGTCCGATAGTTTTCCGCCCTTTTTCGCGCCCAATCCCATGATGGAAGAGACGAAGTAAATGCCGCTTGCGTACATTTTCTCCACGGCATTGTACTCCATGATTTCCGACACTTGCTCATCGGATAGGCCTTCGCCTTCCAAATCCGCTTGATCGGCACGATTGCATACGATCATCGTAAAGCGCTTATCAAGTGCGTCGATGTTCAATATCTTTTCGCACAGTTCTGCGTTATCCGTCGTATCGAGATTATCATAGGTCGAAATCCATACGGGAATACCATTAGAGAAGCCCTGTAGCGCCTCCGAAAGTATCTTTGAATGCTCCATATTCGTGCTGGAATTGGAACCCGGCGTATCAAAGATCACATACTTATTTTGCGAAGTCCCGAGCAGCCCGTTCGGCGAGAAGGGAACCTCCAACGATATTATATTTCCGACCGTGTTTTCCGACGAATTCTTCTTGCAGTAGCCGTTGATCAATTCCAGCGCAATCTTTACGCCGGACTCGACATCCGATATCTCTGCTTCGAGGACTGCCGCTTGTATGGCTTCGGTAAGCGCGTTTTCGCCGCGCGATACCATGAGGCAGGTGTTTTCAAATACAATTTCCGTCTCCTGACCGCTCAATTCAAAACGGATTCTTGCGCGATCCGCCTGGGCAGAACGTTCGATTCGATATACCTTTGCGGTGACAACCGTACTGCCACAAGTAAGCACATCGCTGCCGATCAACGCATTGATGAAGGTTGACTTGCCTGCGCTGTAATTTCCAAATACGCAAATGGGAATGATGTCATCCAGCGCATCGGTGATTTTCGCAAGGTTATTGTTGACACTTTTACTTCTGTCCTTTTCCCTTTGAAAAACATTCTTGATGACCGGTCGAACGTCATTGAAACACCGCTTTATGCTGGGGAGTATATCGCGCGCGTTTTCAAGGATTGACTCGGACTTTCGCAATTCGATCTTATTGCAGAAATCTTCTTCGTCACATACGCTTCTCACTTCATTATATTCATCCTGCGTGCCCTCGAAGAACAGCAGCACGCTTTCGTCGCCGGTGTAATACTCACGTATGATAATATTGATAATTTCACGTACTTTAAAAGGCAGAAAGCACTTCTGCGATGCGTCTTCACGCAGAGCGCTATTGGGGTTAGAATTGCTTATGTCCAACCATGCTCCGGACGTTTCGTCAAAGCTGAGAAAACGAATGCTGCGTTCGTATGGATTGCTTACAATCTTTAATTGAGTCATTGCTTTTCTCCTTTATGGTTTATGCAAACAGTCTATTCGAGATTTTAGTTCATTCTTTCAAAAGCGTCAACCGACAGACAATTTCGACCGGCACGCCATCTCATGGCAAATGGTTACGTTGATTCCTTCCGGCGAATCGGCGATGCCTGTCGATCCGGCAGAAGCGATTCGAGCGTGCCCCACATCGTAGAGGAGCTAAAGTCAACCAAATTTTTCGTTTAAATTCTGATGTTATTATAACCGAAACTCTTCAAATGTGCAAGCGCAGAAGCGCCGGTAGGCTGGGATACTTGTAGGGCGCGGGGCGCGCGCGTGCGCACGCGCCAGCCGTTAGCTGTTAGCGGTTAGCCGTTAGCTGGAGTTAGTGTGCAATGTAGTGATCAGTTTGAGTTAGAATGCGGGGTTACGGTGACCTCTCAGCCGCTCACGTGACAGCTGCTCCACCAGGGAAGCCATGAGCTAGGTTACGGCGTTGCCTTTCATACTAACTCAAACTGACCACTGGACACTAACCACTGCCCACTAAACCCCACTCACCTCAAAAAAACGCCCCACCGAAAACCGGCAGGGCGCGAAATCATCTTATAAAGAAACAA
>CAYTOU010000158.1:0-6463 GCA_964439295.1 uncultured Oscillospiraceae bacterium | reverse complement strand
TACCTATTTTATCAAAAATTGCCCGCGCTGGCAATACGTTTTGTTAAGATTAATTGCTGAACGAACACACAGAAAACGTGCTTATAAACTCTTGCTCGCGAATTTTCATGTTGGCGGCAAAGGCATCATAATCCGCTGCATCCGCAGGTATCTTTAAGCCGTGCTTAATTACGCTTACATCAGCGCGTGGCTCGACGTTCGACTCGTATGTCGAGCCGCGATTGAGTCGCAGCTTGATATCGCCCGAGTTGCCCGCCTCCGGATAAAGATAGTACCCCGCCTTGGCATCAAAGCGGAACATGTAAGCGAGCATCTGCAAATAATCGCGATTGCCTATGTTGCCAACGGGCTTATACTTGGCATCGGCTATTATTCGCGCATTGGCATCGCGGCTTATGAAGTCGGGATATATAAGACCTGTATTTCCGTCAAATAACCACTGCGCACCTTTGCCGCCCTTATTCATCGGGTGATAGAATGTATCACCAATGAGCGTGCCCACGTATTCTTCCCACAGCCATGCGCCGTCAAACAGTATGCCGTAAATCTGTCGTGAGCCCTGACCGATTTGGTGTTTGCGGTGCTGAAGTATCAGAAGGCACAGTCTTTGTAATGCGAGATACTCCCTGAAATACGCATGGCGCACGGTGTTCTTTTGGTTCTGCACAATGATTTTTCGGAAGTCTCCCGGCTCATAACCCGGCGTTGCATCGGTTGCGAGCTTTACCTCGTCTTTTGCCTTAGCTAGGAGCTTATTGCCATACGGCTTTCCCTTTATGAATTCTATTGTGTGCCGAACCAGTTCCATCAGTTCGTTGTCGTAAGAAAACTCGCGCCGACTGTATGCGACATTGCCTATAAACGGAGTGTTCTTGGCTATATGCCTTGCGACATCGATTGTGCCCTTTACATTGCCATCATTGTACGAATGCCGAATATACTTTTTGTATAGTCCCTTGCGCATTGCCGTTTTGAGGTAATACGGGAACAGAAACAAAAGAAGGCTAAACAGCCGATTATCCCCGTTGGCATTGGTCTTAAGCTCCACTATGTTCGGAAAGCCCAGAACTTTGCTCAGCAGATACTGAAAGAAGTAATCCTCATCACCGCAAAAGCGGGACTCGATAATCAGCCGCTCATCGCCGCAACCTATAAAGCCCATCACGTTGCCGGTACAGTAGTCTTGATTGACGCGCTTAAGTATCATCTGATCCCGAGTAATGCCTTCCGCATTCTTTAAGGCTTCGGGGAACACGAATATATTTTCGCTTTCAAGCTGACCCAGTGTTTTATCGGCGATCTTTTCAACCAGATTTCCTATTTGAGAGAAGGCTTCTTTCCTTTGCCGAGTGTTATCCTTGATTTTGAGTAGCTTCATTTATATCACTCCGGCTGGATTTCGTAGCCATACGCTTTTGCAAATCCGCTCATGATTTCTTGCTCGTTATACATTCCACGAATGTACTCCTGCAAAAGCGGCTGCAAGTAATCCGTCCAAAGTCGGTCAAAGCTAAGCGTCTTTAGCTTCAGGAAATACGCCGCGCCGATCTGGTAATTCTCGTTCAAGTCCTCAACGCTTGCGATTGCATCGTTGAGAGCCTTCATTCTTTCGATCGCCTCGTCTTTCAGCTTATCATCGTCTAACGACTTGAGCATATCGAGGCACTCATTTGCCTTTAACTCGACAAAGCGGAAGCGGCGGCGCATGGCAAAGTCAAAGCTATCCACTGAGCGATCTATGTCGTTCATCGTGCCTATGATATAGACATTCTCCGGAATATAGAACTTCTCATCCGGGTCGGAATGCATATTGGAAAACTGCGTGGATATTTCGCCTGCCTTGCCGCGATAGCCCGGGTCTACCGAAAAGAACAGCTCGCCGAATATCTTTGAGATTTCGCCGCGGTTTATCTCATCGATTATGAACACGTACTTTTTCAGTTTTTCGCGCTGCGACTTTACACGCGTAGTCGTGCTCTTCTTTTCGTTATCCTTAATGGCTTTAAATATGGCAAGGTCGTAGGAATATGCCTGTATCGCGTGTGCCTTTCCGAAAAACGCCGTAACATCCTTTACCTTGGTAAACTTCTGACCGGACTCAAGCATCTTTCTGATTTCGTCCGGATCTATTGATAGCCTATTGATTGTAGCATTACCCGGTATTGATACGTTTATGTTTTTGTCGTTCACGTCTATGATAGTAAACTTATTACCGGTAATGGTCGCAAACGTCTGTGCGCCCAAATCGATATCTGAAAAGAAGTTATCCATCGCCTCACGAGCGGTATTTTCTCTTTTGACGGTTTCTGCGGATTTCTGTGAATCCTCATAGTTTTTCCGGGCACGCGCGACAAACTTTTTGAATATGCCGTCCTGCAATTCAAAACCCATTGTGCCATCGCCGTTTATCTTAGGACGTAAACCTTCGACAAAGTCCGAGTAATCGTAACCGGGATGGAACTGAACAAACTCCACCTGCTTCTTTTGCTCATCTGTAAGCTGTGTATAATCCTGGGTATACCCATCGCTTATGATGTCGGCGGCAATCTGCTTTGCCAGGTATGACTTGCCCGTGCCGGGTGCGCCTCTGAATATCAGGTTTTTGGACTCTATGAGCATTGATGAAAATGGGTTTAGATATATGGCAGGTTGAACATTCTCGTCTTGCCTTTTTATTTCGGGTATAGCCATGCCGCACCTCCGAGTTCTGGTTAATGTCAGTACTTCACCGGTATGTACACACTATAGCATAATGTTAAGAAGCTTTTCAATAGATGCATCGAAATTCGCTATAGCATGCCGATTTTCCAAAATAAAACCGGCTGCGAAAGAACCACCCATCAGTTCTTCCCCAGCCGGTTAATTATTCTACTGACTCACTCGCCGCTCATCAGTTAATAGCCTTGGTGCGGATCTCCTCCAGCAGCTTGGCTATGATGTCGTCCACTGCCATGGTGCCCAGATCGCCCTTGCGGCCGCGCACGGAGACGGTGCCGTTTTCGGCTTCCTTGTCGCCCAGCACGAACATGTAGGGGATCTTTTCCATCTGCGCCTCGCGGATCTTGAAGCCGATCTTTTCGTTGCGCAGGTCGGTTTCGCAGCGAATGCCCAGGCTATCCAGCTTTTCGGCTATGGCCTTGGCGGCATCGTCGGCGCGGTTGGTTATGGTCATGATCTTGACCTGAGTCGGGCTGAGCCACAGCGGGAATGCGCCCGCATACTCCTCGATGAGGTATGCCAGCGTGCGCTCGTAGCAGCCCAGGGACGTGCGGTGTATGATGTAGGGCAGCTTCTTCTGACCGTCGGCATCGGTGTACTCCATGCCGAACTGGCGCGCCAGAAGCATATCGATCTGTATGGTGACCAGGGTATCTTCCTTGCCGAACACGTTCTTGTACTGAATGTCCAGCTTAGGACCGTAGAACGCGGCCTCGTCGATACCGATGGTGTACTTGACGCCTAGGTCGTCCAGTATCTGACCCATTACGCGCTGAGCCTCTTCCCACTGCTCGGGAGTGCCCTCGTACTTGTTCTTGGGGTTAGCCGGATCCCACTGGCTGAAGCGGAATGTGCACTTGTCGAGCAGACCCAAAGTGCCCAGGAAGTACTTCGCCAGATCCAGGCAGCCCTTGAACTCCTCTTCCAACTGGTCGGGGCGCAGCACGAGGTGGCCTTCGGATATGGTGAACTGACGCACGCGGATAAGTCCGTGCATCTCGCCCGAGTCCTCATTGCGGAACAGCGTGGAGGTCTCGCCCAGGCGCATGGGCAGATCGCGGTAGCTGCGCATGCGGTTGAGGTATACCTGGTACTGGAACGGGCAGGTCATCGGGCGCAGTGCGAAGCACTCCTTGGTGTAGTCGTTAGGATCGCCCAGCACGAACATGCCGTCCAGATAGTGATCCCAGTGACCGGAAATCTTGTACAGCTCGCGCTTTGCCATGTAGGGGGTCTTGGTCAGGAGATAGCCGCGCTTTTGCTCGACATCCTCGACCCAGCGCTGCAGCAGCTGAATTACGCGCGCGCCCTTGGGCAGCAGTATGGGCAAGCCCTGACCGATTACGTCAACGGTCGTGAAGTACTCCAGCTCGCGACCCAGCTTGTTGTGGTCGCGCTTCTTGGCCTCTTCCACAGCGGTCAGGTACTCGTTCAGCTCTTCCTTAGAGGGGAAAGCGGTACCGTAGATGCGCTGCAGCATCTTGTTCTTTTCATTGCCGCGCCAGTACGCGCCGGCGACCTGAGTGAGCTTGACCGCCTTTACCTTGCCGGTGGAGGGCAGGTGCGGACCCGCGCACAGGTCGGTGAAGTCGCCCTGCTTATAGAACGAAATGACGGCATCCTCGGGCAGATCGCGAATCAGCTCTACCTTGTACGGCTCGCCGTTCTTTTCGCACAGCGCGATGGCCTCTTCGCGGGGCAGTTCGAAGCGCTCCAGGCGTATGTTCTGCTTGATTATGTGGTTCATTTCCTTTTCCAGCTTGGAAAGAACCTCGGGCGTGAAGGTTTCGTCCACGTCAAAGTCGTAGTAGAAACCGTTGTCAATCGCCGGACCAATTGCCAGCTTGGCATTGGGGATTATGTGCTTTACGGCCTGAGCCAGTACGTGCGACGCGGTATGGCGCAGCACCTTCTTGCCGTCGTCATCGGCAAACGTCAGTATCTCAACCGATACGGGCTCATCGCCCTTTTGCTCTATCGCCTCGGCCAGTCCCTGCACCTTGCCGTTTACGCGAGCGGCCAGAGCGGCCTTCTTCAGATCGCCGTCCAGCTTGGAAAGCATGTCCAGCGCGTTGGTTCCGTTGTCAAATTCGTACTGCTGACCGTTAATCGATACTATCATGGTTATATCCTCCTATACCCTATCGGGCGCGCAAAGCAATGCTCCGGCACTTACCGGATAAAAAAATAAAGCGCCACAACGCCGAGGGACGAGCTCATAGCCCGCGGTTCCACCCTCATTGTGAAGCACCACTTTGATGTAAGCGATAACGCGCTTTCGCGCCCCCGGTCGCGGGATGGTGTTCGGCACTTGACTTAGGCACTTGGCACGCTTACAGCCGATGACGTGCGCTCTCTAAAAAGGACCTCTGTCGCCTACTTCCCGGTCTTTCCGGAAGATTACCTGCATTATACGCCCGAGGTGGGGGTTTGTCAAGCGGTAATTTAAGGGGGATAGAAAAGGAATGCCCCGGGGTGAATCGTGGCATTCCTTTGTGGGAGTGTGGGGTTAGCTGTTTAGCCAGTCGTTGGAGTCGGGGTATGTATATGGAATTCCATTTTTCTCCGCATATTGGGCTGCGTATGAGTCGCGGGTTACTGTTAGGGTTAGGTTGTCGCAACCGGCAAAAGCATCTTTATCCATATATATTACAGACTCTGGAATCGTAATCCCATATAGTGACGAACATTCATAGAAAACACAGCTTCCAATTGACATAACAGAATTTGGTATCAAAACATCACTTAAAGCAGAGCAATATATAAACGTCTCATCTTCTATTGATGTTACCGAACTTGGAATTAATACTTTTGTTAGTGAATCGCAATGGTCAAATGCTCTATTGCCAATAGATGTTACTGAATCTGGTATCTCAATTTCTGAGAGGTTTGAACATTCATAGAATGCATCTTCACCTATAGTTTCAGTACCTTCAGGAATTTGGTAGCTATTGTCTACTTTTCCACACGGATAGCTAATTAATGTTTTATTAGTTTTATTAAACAGTACGCCATCTATTGCTGCAAAATCTACATTTTCCGAATCTACTATTATCTCTTTTAGACAAGAACAAGCTTGAAACGGATTATTGCCCATTTGGGTTACGTAATTTGAAACCTCCACTTTAGCTAGCGAAGTGCATTTATAGAATGCGCTTTCGCCAATATATATCACAGAATCTGGAATTGAAACCTCTTTTAAGTTAGTACACCAATAAAAAGCAAGATTCGCAATGCCAATAATGCCGTCAGGGACTTGATAGTTTTCACTTTTTTTCCCACACGGATAGCATATCAATAATTTATCAGTTTTCCGAAACAGCACGCCATCTATTGCTGCAAAAGTTGCGTTTTCTGGGTTGACTACTATATTTGTTAATGATGTGCAGTAAGAAAATGGGCTGGCACCAATTTTCGCTAATGATTTCGATATTGTGACTCTTGTTAGTGATTTACAGCCCATAAATGCACTTCCTCCAATCGAAATTATAGAATCAGGAATGGTAACTTCAGTCAAAGCAGACCGATATAAAAACGAAAAGCTTGCTATGTCTGTAACTACTTTTCCATCCAGAGAATCCGGAATCACCAACTCTTTATCATTCCCCATATACCCGGTAATTTGCGCAGTACCATCCTCCAGCAGTATATATTTGTAATCACCCGACTCATATGTGACTACATCATCGGCCTCATCCGCCACCGCCGACCCACATCCGCACAGCATCATCACGAGCATCAAACC
>CAYTOU010000157.1:0-6479 GCA_964439295.1 uncultured Oscillospiraceae bacterium | reverse complement strand
CCATGCTTGCATGATACCTTCCGGCGTAAAAGGAACCTTGAAATAAGGTAAAGGCGAAGGAACGTCTTTTGCCTCTTCCCAAGAAAGCAAACCCTCTATATATTGTGAGTCGTTGTAAGGTACATGTACGTCTTCTTTGGCTTCTCTTGTTATTTTGGTCCCGATAAAACCTAAGAGTTTCATCTTCACTCCTTGTTTAGGTACAAATTTCTTTTGAGTAGGCTCGTATTTGTCTGTAGACTTTTCCTTACAGCAGTAAACCTGGAAACGACTACCATGGTCATCACCTATTAGAAAGGCATCCAGTTCATATCCCGTTTTGATTTCCAATAGATTCAGCCGATTGGCCACTGGAGTCAAATTGTCGAAACATCTAAAATTGCACCCTCTCATGAAATTCTCAAAGTCACGGCACATTTCTCCTAAAGATTGTGGTTCCTTAGCGTAGTCGTCCAGTTTCTCATGCTTGCCATGAACAAAACCTGTCATCCATAGCCAACCACTAATCGGGTCGCCTTCTTCAACTGTTTTAAGAAAGTCTTTCCTGAAATATAAAGGAACAGTAACTGTCAATTCACCATCTTCCGTGTCTCTTCGACAAACAATGATATCACCCTTATGGAAATCGATACCCAAAATAGAGGCATCAGAGATATTTGTAATAGGAGACTGGAATTCTGCTTCGTCCGGCGCTTTTTCATCCGTATTGAGATAAGCCACAAGATTGGTCAAATCAAAGTGGATAGGCTTCACTTCGCCATTCTCGTCATATTCAGGTTCCTCTCCGGTCTTAGCCTTGAAGTCAATAGCCTGTTGACCTGTAAAATCAAAACCTTTTTGTCCTGCTCTTACTTTCATTCCTAAAGTAGAAAGGTCAATATCCAATTCTTGCCCCTCCACATAGTATGACTTGTTCTTGTAATAATCTATTGCGAAAAATGCAAAGTCAAATTCGCCTATTGAACAGATGATAGTTGCCTCGATATGATTGAACCATTCGATGACACGCTCTATTTTCACACGATAGGTCTGACCTTTCATGACAGGATAAATCGAAGCAAACTCATTTGTCGCTTCCTTAGGATTGGAAGCGATAGTAGTCAGCATTCCTATATCTGTCGTTCCATAATAAAGGGAAATGACATCCGCCAATTCATTATCCATCGTGTCCGACGAGAAATTTGTATGAGATTTCTGCCAGATAATGGATTGACTAATAACTTGCTGCAGATGTTCTTTCATGAATTTCTCTGCATCCATGATGCCATCTAAGTGGTCACCATGATTTTGGTATAGTTCGTTTTTGTTCTTCTCTTCCATTTTCTTTTATATGTAGGTTCAACAATCTAGCAGCAAAAGTATAAAAGACTTGTGCAATCTTTCTGCACAAGTCCTGTTAATATGTTATAGTCCTCAAAATAGGAGAGTCATTTATACATCTCCATCATCTTCTCCACCATTTCTTTCATCTTCTCACGCAAGGAGGCTGGCTTAACTATCTCGATGCCATCGCCAAAGGAGCGGATGAGTGAGAAGAACTCATAGTTGGGTTGCACTTTCAGTGTTATCTTCCATTTACCGTTGTCCAAACGCTCAGGGCGAGTTGACTGCGACTCGTGTAAAGGCTTGGTCACGATATACCCGAACGCCTTGTCTGTTACATGCAGTTCCACATCCTCTACCGTCTCACTCGTTACCGACACACCAATCACATCACTGAAGTATTCATCGAAATCAAAATCTTCTGGCAATGGTTGGTATTCGTCTGTTCTTTCCGTAACGTTCTCGATGCGGTCGATGGCATAGTTGGAGAAATACGGGCAGTCGTCATGCTTGGCTATCAAAAACCAACGGTTGTTGTATTGCTTCAGATAGTAGGGACTGATACGGATGGTACGAGCATCCTTACCGAATGGATGATAGTCGATGTCAATGACACGCTTGTTGACTATCATGTCAAAGAGCACCTTATACCATTTCATACCTCTAAGGTACGGGTTATGCTGAAAGCTCACCACCGAATCATTGTTCTCTCCCAACTGACTCGTAGCATACAGTCCAGACTCAATATCCGACAGCCATTCAAACTGCGGCACTCCTTCAAAACGCTTCAACAGAATCAGTGCATCGTGCAGCATATCAACCTCTTCCTGTTTGATAGGCTGGTCTTTCAGCGTCTTCGAGCCCGGTGCATAACGATAGTATGTGCTCCTACCTTCCTTTATTCTGTCGATGGTGACACCGAAACCCAATGGGTCTTCCATGAAGTTGAGGTCATTGAATATCTGGCGGCGTTGCACACCCTCTGCCCCTTTGCTTCCACGAATACCGTTCACTTCCGCAAGGGCACGGTTGCACGCATCAATCAAGTCATTGATGTAAAACCGTCTCTGTCTGTTTTGCAGGCATCTGTCGAGTGCCTGGTATCTTATCATTGCATTCTTATTGATAGGCATAATCTTAGCAATCTTGAAGTGAAATATCAAACTTGATGTCCTGACAACGCTTGAGCACAATACAATCACGAGTGTCTGTATTCTCAAGAGTAAAACGCTTTTTGTTCAGCGTCCAGTCTCTCAACAAGTTCCATCCATTTGCAAAGCCACCGTCAGGATAGATACACAGACGTTTTCCTGCGCATTCCAATATAAGCACACGCCAATGAGGCAACGTGTTGCTTTCCTCAGAATGAATCGGTTCCAAACCGCCGTTCACATGATAATCGTTGTCCATGTCATTCAACCAACCTTCTGTCAAATCATCCAACATCTGATCTCGCTGATGATGGTCTTGCAGATTGGCTGTAATGGTACCCCGGTAGTTGGAGTCCTCATATTTCTCCATCAAGAATTTGATAGTAAAGTCCTTATCAATCTCCTTGACAAAGCCACCAATGGTCTGCAGCGTCAGCACCATCCCCATCACACTCTTCAAGTGTTCATCCTGATAACTGATGCTGAGGTTGCCTTCGTGTGATTTACAGTGGGCAATAAATTTGTCTATAATTCCGTCAGACGACTGTTTCAAGACAGAGAACAAATCTCTCGTTTTTATCTGCTCGGTGCTGGCATCATTCAATATCACGATTTTTGTATTCGGTTTGTAGCTGCAGTCAACTGTCGATGCCACTTTGCAAACATTGTCTACACGGGCACAATATAGTGTCTGGTTGCTCCAAGCGTCATTCAGGTTTGCATTCTCCACATTGTTGGTAAAATAGAGCGTGTTTCCAATATACGCAATCGGATAGATAGACTTGCTGTTTGTAGCAGGCATCGTCACAACATCCTTAGCCCAACCACTCTTTACTGAGCGCAGCACATTGATGCTCGGCTCTGGTATCTGGCGGTTGTTATTCCGTATGACACAGAGCGTAGTTTTCTTGTCCTTGATACCCAACTTGTTTAAGAAATGAGTTCTCCAACCGTGAATGCCCTCGTAGTCCCACTTTTCAAAGTCATCCTGTACAAAGAAGACAGACTCCTGCACATTGTTGGCGTATGTCTCTGCCATGCTTATATTGCTTGTTTCAGTAGCGTCTTTTGAAACAGTAGCCACTTCTTCCGGCAATATGCCACGTGCTTCTTCCTCCTCCTTTATCCATGCGAGTGCAGCATCGATGTCAACATTATCGATGTATCTCAACGTGAACTTGTTGAGCAAGAAATCTTTCGAGTTACGTCTCTTGGCTTCGAGCAACGTATTCTTAGCTGCATTGATAACATCCTTCATCAGTGGCACATTGGTCATCTGGTTGGAGTAGCCTGCACCGCCTGGGTTGGTGTCAAACAAACAGAGGTGACCATTTGGCATCACTGCAAAGTCAACCGCACCGCGTTCCTTGCCCAGCGTATCGAGCAAAGCCTGTGTCAAGACAATGCCCAGCGTGAACAGCAGATTGTCTTCCGACCTACTGTTCATCCATTTCTTCTGTCCCTTATGGCGTATTCTTATCTCGGCAAAGTCAGTTTGTATCAGGCCGCCGATGATGATGTTTCTACGAATAGAAGTTGAGTCGTTTGAACCAGAGCAATACTTGCGTGCATCCTTTCCTGCCACGGCAAAGTGGAACTTTGGCTTTTCTGTATCGTCAGCGTTCTTTTTCTTATGCACACGTGTATTCATGTCCAATGGCATACTGCCGAGTGTGTCGTCAGGGTCTGCCACTTCTGTTTCAAGCACGGTTCTACCACACTTGGCACACATACAGTAACCATAACCAATACCTTCATTGTAATAGAGTATCTTGGCATAACCAGACTCTCTGTTGCTTCTTACAGAGAACAAGTGAGGCTCCGTCACGATGTCTGCCCAGTCAGTCGTTCCGATAAGCTGCGCATTGACGTGCGTGTATCTGTTGTTATCAATGATACGGCTCTTGTCTTCATTCATGTCAGGCACAAAACCAACAGGCTGAACCAACTCCAGACCTTCCTTTTCATTGACGCTCCAACGCTGCTTGTTGTCAAGCGATGTTGGGTCGTTGATGACACATTTTTCTGAGTTTCTGTATATCTGCTTGAACGAACGGGCACCTTGATACATATTGGCAAACTGGATGCCTCGTACCATATATACAACGCCGTCAACCACGATACTATTACCCGGTGCATATTGGGCTATTGCTTCTCGCAGTCCGTAGGATGGATTAGAAGAGTTTGTCGTTCTGTATGCCGTTGATGACCCCAGACTGTTCAAGTCGAGCGACAATACCTCCACAGGCATGTTGGCATTAGGTGTAAAACGGTTGGTGGCCCAGAAGTTGAGCAACCTTTCAAGCAATACCTCATAATACTGCATCTTCAGCAATGTGCGGAACTTGTCATTGGTGGCATCCTTGAAGACAATCTTCAAGTCTTCCAACTTCGTATTCAACTCCCGGTAGCAACGCTTGTTGTCCTTCAAGGCATTCTCCACAACATCCGGAACCTGCCCATCATAGACAGTTCCTTTCAGAAGTGTCTCCAGCCCTTCACGGATGTCATCATCGAGGGCATCCATACATTTCTTGTTGAACACCTCATACATAGTACTCGTCTGGTCACCCAATTTGTTGTTAGGTGAACATTCCTCGTTGCTTTCAGGATTAACCACCACAAGATGCTTACCGTCCTTTCTTCCCTGGAAGTTGGAATAGTAGTTATAGACTGCCTGCGTCAAGCGACCGCCACAGTCGCCGTCCTTGAACACGCCAAACGAGCGAATCAAGTAAGAGTTCACATGGCGCTGTACCACCTGCGGGCTCATCAAATCCACCATAGGCACATGCACTGGGCGACTAATAATGGTAGGTATTGGGTTGAAGAGCGTTCGCAAGCCGATGGCATCGCTACCACAAAGCGTGATGCAGACACTCTTCACCTTGTTGTTTCGACCGCTTCGACCAGCACGCTGCTTGTAGTTGGATGGCATTGGAGGCACACTTGTCAGCATGACCACTTCCAAGTTACCCAAGTCCACACCCATCTCCATTGTGGTAGAACAAGCCAATATGTTAATGGTATGTTCCTTGAAGTCAGTTTGAAGGGTGCGTGACACATCCTTGTCCACCTGTGCCGTATGCTCAGCCTGAATGAAGAGGTTTGGCATGGCATAGATGTCGGTCAAACGGTTCTCAAACACACCATTCTCTCCCCAGATATGGTTGTCCCAAAGTATTTTCCTGTTGTCCTTTGCCCATGCACGCACTTCCTCTTTAGACATGTGTGCAGAGGTTGGGAACACAGTCCATTTCTCATGCCAATCTTCATTCAGTAAGCAAACTTTGTTGCCGCCAAGATAAGGGGCAAAGTTTTTGAAGTGGTTGCTGATAGGGCGTAGGCACAAGGTATGCTGACGTGTAGCATCTGTGTTGGTGTCGCAGAGATATACGTCATCATAAAGTTTGAAGCAAAGATTCTTCAGGTTGAAACGGTAAGGCAGGTCATCCTTATACTTGTCTGTTACAAACTGCCGTCCGTCCTTGTCCCACGACTGCGACAACTGCAACAGTTCGCCCCCTTCACGAGTTACGTCTTCCCAAAGAGCCTCTACCACGTTGCTTATCATGCCGAAGTTTTCGCGATATGCTTCCGTTGCATTGCCGCCTTTGTCCATCCGTAGCAGTTCGGTAATGAAGCGTACAATTCTTGCGGTTGACATCTTCTTCGGGTCGAGCACAGGATGCTTCACAGGTCTACGGCGAGGCTTCTCTGTGGCAAAACGCTCACAAGCAAAGATGTCTATCGGGTTGGTATCGCTAATCTTCAGATATAAAGACTGGTTGGAACGCACCGTGTGGTCCATGAATATCTGTATCAGATGATGCCAGTCGTCCTTACTTATCTTGTTTTCATCGTGCTCAATGTTCTCGTTGAATCGTGTCACAGCATCGGGCAGTTCGATGCGCTCAATCTGTGGATAGCAAGTACAGAACAATCCCATCGTTTCTGGAGCGGCAGCAGACACAGGACGAGTGGACAGATACATCACCATGATAG
>CAYTOU010000156.1:0-6499 GCA_964439295.1 uncultured Oscillospiraceae bacterium | reverse complement strand
GGCTTTTCTTTGCAGCTTTCTTTTCCCGAAAAGAAAGCGCGTTCCCCTGCAGCGCAAACGCAATGCCGCATTAGAACAGGCCGAAGGCGAACAGCTTTTCTTTGCAGCTTTCTTTTCCCGAAAAGAAAGCGCGTTCCCTTGCTGCGTTCACGCAACACTACACCAGAAAGCGCGTACACTACTCTCGTATCCCGAACATTTTCAAATCATTCGGTTAAAAGTTACGTGTTTTGTGGATTATTTGGCTGACATGTGGTAATATATATGCGTGAAAGACGCGCGAGCGCACGGCGCCGCGCTATGGAGGTAAGCGAAATGCCTAAGGTAGCGGTGGTAATGGGTAGTCATAAGGACTTTGCAGCCGTCGAGCCGTGCATAAAGCAGCTCGCAACGCTGGGCATAGAGGTCGAGGCGCGTGTGCTGAGTGCGCATCGTACGCCCGAGGAAGCGGCGGCGTTTGCAAGGCTCGCGCAGGAAAGTGGCATTGAGGTAATAATAGCGGCGGCGGGTAAGGCCGCGCATCTCGCGGGCGTTATAGCCGCATATACCGTGCTGCCCGTAATAGGTCTTCCGATTGCAGCGTCGCAGTTGGATGGTATGGACGCACTGCTCGCAATAGTGCAAATGCCCGCGGGTATACCCGTGGCTACCGTGGCGATAAACGGCGCACAGAACGCCGCATTGCTCGCCGCACAGATATTGGCTGTAAAGTATGGCGATATACGCCAAAAGCTGGAAAAGAACCGCGTCGCAATGCACGATGATGTGCTTATGCACGATGCGGAAATAGCGGCTAAGGTGTCCGAAATAGTCAAAGGAGTGTAAAAGATGATTACGTATAAGGATTCCGGCGTTGATGTCGAGCGCGGCTATGAGGCCGTGCGCCTGATGAAGGAGCACGTAAAGCGTACCTTCAACGATAACGTAATAGGTGATCTGGGCTCGTTCGGCGGATTCTATTCGATTGAAAATAACGGCATGTCTAAGCCCGTGCTGGTCGCCGGTACCGATGGCGTGGGCACTAAGCTTAAAATTGCCTTCATGACCGGTAGGCATGATACCGTAGGTATCGACTGCGTCGCCATGTGCGTAAATGACGTAGTGTGCCAGGGCGCAATGCCGCTGCTCTTCTTGGACTATCTCGCGACCGGTAACCTTAAGCCCGAACTCGCCGCGACAATCGTGCGCGGCGTGGCCGAAGGTTGCCTGCAGGCCGGCTGCGCATTGATAGGTGGCGAAACCGCCGAAATGCCCGGCTTCTATCCCGATGGTGAGTACGACCTCGCCGGCTTCTGCGTGGGCATGGTGGATCGCGCGCAGGTAATTAATGGCTCTAATATACATAAGGGCGATACGCTGATAGGCCTTGCCTCGACCGGCGTGCACTCCAATGGCTTCTCGCTCGTGCGTAAGCTGCTTATTAATGAGGATACCGACCTGAACGCATATGTCGATGAACTGGGCTGTTCGCTCGCGGATGAGCTGCTGCGCCCCACCCGCATATATGTGCGCACGATTAAGGAACTCATCTCCCGCTTCTCGATAAAGGGCATCGCGCATATCACCGGCGGTGGATTTATCGAAAATATACCGCGTATACTGCCCGACGGTCTGACCGCTCGCATAGATCGCGGCTCCTGGCCCGTACAGCCCGTGTTTAAGATGATGCAGCGCATAAGCGGTATGCAGGATGAGCAGATCTATAATACCTTCAATATGGGCATAGGCATGGTGCTGGCTGTGGATAGCGAAGAGGCCGATGCCGTTGTGTGCGCCGCTAACTCGCTGGGCGAAAACGCCTTTATCATTGGCGAGGTTATTGAAAGCGAAAACGGCGGTAAGGGAGTGAAACTCGCATGAAGAATATAGTCGCCATGGTTTCGGGCGGCGGCACCAATCTTCAGGCGATATTCGATGCCATTGACCGCGGTGAGATAGACGGACAGGTGACTTTGGTCATTTCGTCGTCAAGTAAGGCGTACGCGCTGGAGCGCGCTCGTATGCGCGGTATACCCACATTGGCTCTGCCTAAAAAGGCGTTTAAGACACCCGAGGAATGCCAGCAGGCCCGCCATGAGGCGCTGATTAAGGCTAACCCCGATCTGATAGTGCTGGCAGGCTACCTGGGCATACTGGGCAAAGAGACAATACGCGCATTTGAGGGGCGCATACTTAATATCCACCCCGCATTGATACCCTCGTTCTGCGGTAAGGGCATGTATGGTCATAACGTGCATGAGGCCGCGCTTAAGTACGGCGTAAAGCTGTCCGGCGCGACAGTGCACTTCGTGTCCGAGGATATAGACGCAGGTCCCATTGTGTTCCAGGGCAGTGTACCTGTCATGGACGATGATACGCCGGATACATTGGCTGCGCGCATATTGCCCGTTGAGCATGAACTTCTGCCGCGCGCCGTTGCGCTGTTCTGCGCGGATAGGATTAAGATAGACGGGCGCAGGGTCAGCATAATAGGGTCCGGGGAGGAAGCATAAATGAAATTGGCCAGACTTGACGGCGATATAGGTCGCGCGCAAAACGCTTACGACGTGTTCGTGGCGCTGGATGACGCGGGTCGCCGTGTGGGTAAGTGCTCGGTCGTGCCGTACAAGGCCGATGAGCTGCTGCCCGATTGTCCCTTTAATATATTCATTGATCTGGATGGCGAACTGAAGAGCATGGATATGCTCTTGGGCGCGGCTATGGCAACCGCCGAGGTGGTGCATCGCACATACCCCCGGCTGGACGCGCGCGTGTATGCGGGCTGCGCACCCGACGATAGCGGACTTATCGATGTGCTTAAGACCTATGGCTTCCGCGTGGATGACCGCGAGGTCGGCATGATTAAGACGCTGTACGATGATCCCTTCGATGCACCGCTGCCGCAGGGCATGAGCTTTATATATGATAAGCTGGAAAGCCGCGAGGATAGCCGCCGCACACTGTCGCGCATAAACGCGACTTTCGGCGAGAATAGATCCGAGGACTGGCTGGAACGCTTGAAGCGCGAACCGGGCTTTCAGCGCATTGCCGTGGTTGACATAAACGGTCCGGTGGGCGAGGCGCTGGTGTATGATATGGATCAGTCGCTGGGCGTGGTCGCGATGCTTATTGTCGAGCCGCGCGCGCGCCGTAAGGGCATTGCGACTTTCCTGCTGGAATGCGCAAGAATACATTTCGTATCGCGCGGTCTGGGACTGGCGCGCGCCGATGTGTGGGAGCGCTTGGAACCGGCACGTAGACTGTTTGAAAAGTGTGGTTACTTTGCAAAGGGAGATACCTGGTATTTCCCCGGCTTTATGATGGAGAAGACGGAGGGCAGAATGTCATGATTAAACGGGCTTTGATAAGTGTTTCTGACAAGACCGGCATAGTCGATTTGGCACGCGAACTGACGCAGCAGGGCATAGAGATACTCTCTACCGGCGGCACAATGCGCGCACTGAGCGAGGCAGGCGTGCCTGTAACATCTGTGAGCGATATAACCGGCTTTCCCGAATGCCTGGATGGACGCGTAAAGACGCTGCATCCGGCGATTCACGCCGGACTGCTGGCCATGCGCTCTAACCCCGAGCATATGAAGCAGATCGAGGACCTGGGCATAAAGCCCATTGATATGGTCGTCATAAACCTCTACCCGTTCCGTCAGACGATATCCAAGCCCGGCGTCAAGTTCGAAGACGCAATCGAGAACATAGACATTGGTGGTCCCACCATGATACGCGCCGCTGCCAAGAACTGGCAGGATGTCGCAGTCGTGGTCGATCCCGCCGACTACGCTGTCGTGCTGGATCAGATCAAGTCCACCGGCGATGTAGACCGCGCAACCAAGCTCAAGCTGTGCTATAAGGTGTTCGCGCATACCGCGCAGTATGATAGCATGATTTCCGGCTACCTGTATAAGCAGTTGTCGGGCGAGCCCATGTTCCCGCCCACGGTTACCCTGGCTTATGAAAAGGTGCAGGAGATGCGCTACGGCGAGAACCCGCATCAGAAGGGCGCGTTCTATCGCGAGCTCAACGCAACTCCCGGCTGCCTCACCGATGCGGTGCAGCTGCACGGCAAGGAGCTGTCCTATAACAACATCAACGATACCAACGGCGCACTGGATCTGCTGCGCGAGTTCAAGGAAACCGCGGTCGTGTGCTGCAAGCATGCCAATCCCTGCGGCGTGGGCGTGGGCGAAACCGTGTACGATGCCTACATGAAGGCGTACACCGCCGATCCCATGTCCGTATTCGGCGGCATTGTCGTGACCAACGCGGTTATCGACGAGGCTACCGCTGCCGAAATGCATAAGATATTCCTTGAGATAATCGTCGCGCCCGACTTTACGCCCGAGGCGGTTAAGACCCTGACTTACAAGAAGCCCAGCCTGCGCCTGCTCAAGCTGGACACCACGCATCGCGCATATCCCGATGGCGCGCTGGACATGAAGAAGGTCGCCGGCGGCATGCTGATGCAGCAGGTCGATGACAAGCTGTACAAGAACGCAGCCGAGTATGAGGAAGGCCTCAAGTCTTCGGTACAGGACAAGGTGCATAAGGAGCTGTTCAAGGCCGCGCGCGCCGCTGATGCCGATTCGCCCAAGGCGACACTGGAAAAGCAGATTGCAGCCGATGTTGAAAAGCAGACAGCCGAGCAGGTTGCCGCGCGCATGTCGCATGTAATCGATGTCGATGGCATGGCATGGGAGGTAGTGACCGACCGCGCACCCACCGCCAAGGAAATAGAGGATATGAAGCTGGCGTGGCGCATAGTCAAGCACACCAAGTCCAACGGCATAGCCATTGCCAAGGATGGTCAGTCGCTGGGCATAGGACCCGGACAGACCAACCGCATATGGCCCACTCAGATGGCCATAGAGCGTTCGGGCGAGCGCGTAAAGGGCGCTGCGCTGGGTTCGGATGCATTCTTCCCGTTCGATGACTGCGCCAAGGCGGCAGCCGAGGCGGGCATAACCGCAATAATACAGCCCGGCGGAGCCGGAAACGATCAGGACTCCATCAATGTATGCAACGAAAACGGCATAGCGATGGTGTTCACCGGCATGCGCCATTTTAGGCATTAATAAAATATATGCGGCTCGGTCTTACGGTCGAGCCGCATTGCCGTATATTGCGCGCATGCGCATGACTATGATGCTGTGGAGGTAATATATTATGAAGGTACTGGTAGTAGGCGGCGGCGGACGCGAGCATGCCATATGCTGGAAGTTGAGCCAATCTCCGCGCGTGGACGAACTGCTATGCGCGCCCGGCAACGGCGGCATAGCGCAGGTAGCGCGCTGCATACCCGATGTAAAGGCGACCGATCTGGACGGTGTACTAAAACTTTGCCGCGACGAAAAGGTTGATTTCGTAGTCGTTGCGCCCGATGACCCGCTGGCATTGGGCATGGTAGACATGCTCACGCGCGAGGGCATACCGGCGTTTGGACCCACTCAGTCGGCTGCGCGCATGGAATCCTCCAAGATATTCTCGAAAAACCTAATGAAAAAGTACGGCATACCCACCGCGGCGTACGAGACGTTTGACGATCCGCAGGCGGCTCTTGACTATGTCGCGACCGCCAAGACGCCCATTGTCATAAAGGCGGACGGTCTGGCTCTGGGCAAGGGTGTAATCATCGCCCAAACCAACGAAGAGGCCGCCGAGGCGGTACGCTCGATGATGGTTGAGGGCGCATTCAAGCAGAGCGGCAAGCGCGTTGTTATCGAAGAGTTCATGCGCGGACGCGAGTGCACTGTACTATGCTTCTGTGACGAGCACGCCATTGTGCCCATGCCTTCCTCCCAGGATCACAAGCGTGCGCTTGACAACGACCAGGGCTTGAACACTGGCGGCATGGGTGCGGTATCGCCTGTGCCGTTCTACGACGACAAGACTGCCGCGCGTGTATACAATGAGATACTCAAGCCCACGCTTGATGCTATGAACGCCGAAGGCTTGAACTTCCGCGGCGTACTCTACGCGGGACTCATGCTGACCGAGGATGGACCCAAGGTAGTCGAATACAACGCGCGCTTTGGCGATCCGGAAACTCAGGCTGTTCTACCGCTTCTCAAGACCGACCTACTTGACATATTTGAGGCGGTAAGCAAGGGCGAGCTGAACAAGCTCTCTATCGAATGGCGCGACGATGTGAGCGCGGCATGCATTGTGCTTGCATCGGGCGGCTATCCCGTCAAGTACCAAAGCGGTTACGAAATCACCGGCATACCCGCTGCGGAAGCTACAGGCGCGACTGTATTCCACGCCGGCACGAAGCTGGAAGGCGGCAAGCTCCTAACCGCCGGCGGGCGCGTACTGGGCGTAACAGCGCTCTCCTCTACGCTCCGCGGCGCCCTAACAAGCGCCTACGCCGCCGCCGAAAAGATCTCCTTTAAGGATAAACACATGCGCCATGACATAGGCGCAAACGCGCTCAAGGGGTAAGAGAGAACGAGGGGGAACGAGGGGAACGCGCTTTCTTTTCTGGAGAAAAGAAAGCTGCAAAGAAA
>CAYTOU010000155.1:0-6512 GCA_964439295.1 uncultured Oscillospiraceae bacterium | reverse complement strand
ATAATTCGTTCTCTTGCCTGCTCATAGCAACCCATCATCAGAAAGGCCGCAGGCAAAAGGCTTTTCTTTGCAGCTTTCTTTTCTCCAGAAAAGAAAGCGCGTTCCCCCCGTTCTTATTGATTAAAGAAATCATCGTTACGCTTGACGCGGCGGTAACGCTTGCCTTCCTCGTGGAGTTGTTGCTTGCGCGCTTCGACGTAGTCGAGGAGCGGGTTTTTGAGCTTGTAAGCGGGCACGGTGTAGTCCAGCTTGGTTAGATGGGCGCAGAGCGTGTCCACTATGCCCTTCGCGACGTCTAGATTGCGGTACTTTAGCTGACCGTCGCGTAGCGTGCGCCAGAGCGCGCCGTCGTTTTCAAGTAGCGAATTGACCGCATCGGGGAGTTGCTTGGGCGATTCGCATATAATGCCTAAATGATGCCGCGCCATGACAAGCGGGTTGTGCTCTTCCTGACCCGGTAGAGCGCCAATGCAAATTATAGGTATGTTGCATATGACCGCTTCCATCAGTGAATTCGGTGAACCGCGCGCAATGATAACGTCGCACTCAAGCATGTGCGTTTCGACATCCTTGACAAAACCCAGTATGCGTACACGATCGCCGTAACGCGCCTTGACGGTCTGCGTAAGCATAGCGCGTAGCTTTTCGTTGCGCCCGCAAATAATGCGTACCTCGCAGTTGAACTTGTCCAGTAGCTCGCATGCGTATTTTTTGAGACTCCCCGAACCCTCGCCGCCGCTCATTAGTAGGAAACGTATCGGACGGTCGGCGGGTAAATCGCCGCGCGTAAAGTTGCGCGCCGCATCGCAAAAACGCTTGCGCGTCGGGAATCCGCACATGACCATGCGCTTTGGGTCGCAGCCACGTAGACGGCATACGCGCATAGCTTCCTCGGTCGGGCAGAGTAGTAGGTCGCTTCGCGGCTCGCTCCACGTGGCGTGTAGGTCGATCATGTCCGCAATAAGCGTCACATGCGGTATCTTTAGATTGTAGTCCTCAAGTATGTTTATAACACTGCCCGCAAAGAGCGAATGGACAGTTACAATCATGTCCGGATGCTCTTCGGAGAGCATCTTCATGAAGTTGTCGTGTATCGCAAGCGCGGTCAGCTCGTTGGTGCGCGTGACACTCTGCTGACTTAGCTCGTACGTAAACTTCCATAGATCCTTGGAGTAGCGTGTCATGGGTCCGTATAAACCGGACGCCTTCTGCGCCGCCTCACTTATCAGACGGAAGCCCTGTATTACCTTGACCTCAATGTCAGGATGATTTTCGAACTGCTCCAGTAGCGACGTCGTTATAGACGTGTGACCGTGACCGGTGTTGTTCGACGAAATAATGATAATCTTTTTCAAATGCTCACCCTTTTTCTGCCCTTCCCCTACAGGGGCATTATTGCATGGGTATGGATACCACGCCGGGCAATATGTAGTGCGGCTTGTACGGGAACTTGTCCACCTCGTCGGAAGATGTAACGCCGCTGAGTACTAAGACAGTGTCTATCTCGGTTTCAATGCCCGCCACAATGTCGGTGTCCATGCGGTCGCCGACTATAGCGGTCTCCTCGCGCCGCGTGCCCAGCTTCTTTAGCGCGTGTCGCATCATTAGCGGATTGGGCTTGCCTATGAAATACGCATTGCGCCCGGTCGCCATCTCAATGGGCGCAATCAGTGCCCGCGTTGCCGGCGCTATGCCCGATTCGACAGGACCTGTTATGTCGGGATTGGTGCCGATTAGACGCGCGCCCTTTAACACAAGCTGTATCGCGCGCTCGATCTTTTCGTAGGCATATGAATGTGTCTCGCCCACCACGACATAGTCGGGATTTACATCGTTCATAGTAAAGCCCGCCTCGTATAGCGCGCCTACCAGACCGTTGTCGCCTATTACATATACGCTGCCGCCCGGGCGCTGTGACTTTAGAAAACTCGCGGTCGCAAGCGCCGATGTGTAGAAGTGACTCTCATCCACATTTAAGCCCAGACGCGATAGCTTTTGCTGTAATTCGCGTGGCGAACGCTCGGATGAATTTGTCAAAAATACGTATTGCTTGTGCTCGCTCTCCAGCCAATTGACAAATACATCCACGCCCGGCAGAAGTCTATTGCCGTGATATATGACACCGTCCATATCGCATATAAAGCCCTTTTTATCCTTTAGACTCGACATCTCGCCACTCCGTTCCAAGGGTAATTCCCTTTGTGTTGTACGCTCTACTCCCATTATACCGCACAATGGTGAATTTGAATAGACATAACAGCCGACATCTGTTATAATTGCGGCATAAGAAGCATTGGAAATTGATTAAAGAGGCGTTTACACATGATTTCAGGCTTTGCACCCATATGGACGGCGGATTGCCGCGTGCTGGTGTTGGGCTCAATGCCATCGATAAAGTCGCTTGAAGAGGCGCAGTACTATGCCCATCCGCGCAACGCATTTTGGCATATAATGTGCGAGCTTCTGTCGGGCACATACATAGACGACTATGCCGCGCGCGGCAAGATGCTTACCGATAACGGCATTGCGCTGTGGGACGTGTGTAAATGCTGCGAAAGGCAGACTTCCGCCGATTCAATGATACGCAGTGAAGTTCCCAACGACATTGCCGCGCTTTCAAAGCAAATGAATTTAAGCGCGGTGCTGCTTAACGGCGGCACGGCGGCGGCGCTTTATAAAAAACACATACACTTGCCTTTGCCCGCATTGCGCCTGCCTTCAACCAGCCCGGCGTATACGCTATCATACGAGAGCAAAAAAGAGGCATGGCGCGATGCGCTCATATCAGTCGGAATAATAAATTAAGGAGGATGAGCCATGAACATACTGGACATAATCGAGACAAAGAAGCGCGGTAATGAACTGACCGATGAGCAAATTGACCGCTTTGTCGCCGCGTCGGTCGATGAAAGCACGCCCGACTATCAGCTGGCGGCGCTGCTTATGGCCATACGCATAAACGGCATGACCGATCACGAAACGGTTCAATTGACGCTCAGTATGGCTGCGTCCGGCGACACGCTCGACCTAAGTGCGATAGACGGCATACCCATCGATAAGCATTCGACCGGCGGCGTGGGCGATACAACATCGCTTATACTGGTGCCTTTGGTCGCCGCGTGCGGCGCGCCGGTTGCCAAGATGAGCGGGCGCGGACTGGGCTTTACAGGCGGCACGCTGGATAAGTTGGACTCCATACCCGGCTTTCGCCATCAGTTGGAGCCCGACGAATTCATATCGATAATTCAGCGCGTGGGCTGCGCGATTGCCGGTCAGAGCGCGCGCCTCGCGCCTGCGGACAAGCGGCTGTATGCGCTGCGCGACGTGACCGGCACGGTGGATTCGCTGCCGCTTATAGTATCCTCCATACTGTCAAAGAAGCTGGCGGCGGGCGCGCGCGCTATAGTGCTGGACGTAAAGAGCGGCTCGGGCGCGCTTATGGAGACCGACGACGACGCGTTCAAGCTGGCAAGCGATATGGTGCGCATAGGCGGGCGCGCCGGACGCTATGTCGCCGCACTGGTCACCGACATGAACCAGCCCTTGGGCATGTACATAGGCAACGCGCTTGAGGTCGAGGAAGCTGTGCGCATACTGCGCGGCGAAGACGGCGGCGAGCTCGTTAAGGCGGTATTCCATCTGGGCGAGCTGATGCTGATGGCATCGGGCGTTGCAAAGGGATCGGACAACGCGCGCGCGATAATGCGGCAAAAGCTGGATTCGGGCGAGGCGCTTGAGGTATTTAAGAAGATGATAACCGCGCAGCACGGCGACGCGCGCATAGCGGACGACTTAAGCCTGCTGCCCGGATGCCGCGATAAAATATCACTGCGCGCGCCGCGCAGCGGGTACATCAACTCGATGCGCGCCGCCGATATAGGACGCGCGTCCATGCTGCTGGGCGCGGGGCGCGAGAGCATGGGTGACGAAATCGACCTGGGCGTGGGACTGATACTGCGCAGGCGTTTGGGTGATTATGTGGATAAGGGCGATGAAATATGCGAGCTGCACGTAAACGACAGGCGCAATCTGGAAAAGGCCGAGCAGATGCTGCTAAGCGCGATCGACATAAGTGATGTGCGCATAGACCCGCGCCCGCTGGTACACGCCGCGATACGCCCGTAGTGCGCGCGTGCGCGATTACAAAATACACTCACAAATGCGTATTTGCGTGCGGAAAACTCGCAATAAATCTCTGTCAACAAATTAAATAAATAATGCCTTAACGCGTGGGCTGTATAATATTATCCGTCTACTTGTTTTACGACATTTGCTACCGGGAGGATTTACGATGGAAGCAATAAGGTTTGACTTTAACCACATGATGAGTGATTTTCTGGGCGAGGGTAAGGGCATTACCCGCGACATGCTCAGCGGCATGGAAGAGCGCGCCGCGAATGCGGTAAAGGCGTTCAACGGTCGTCACGGTGATGTGAAGGCCATGGTCGGCTGGGTTGATCTGCCCGAGAATCAGGACGAGGTATGCGACGCGATAATCAAGGAAGCTGCCGAGATCCGCGAAAAGTTCGATACCTTCGTAGTACTGGGCATAGGCGGAAGCGCTCTGGGTCCGATAGCCATACAGCAGGCACTGAGCCACCTGCGCTATAACGAGCTGCCCGCCGGCAAGCGTCCCGGCCCGCGCTTTTATGTAGAGGACAACATCGATCCCGAGCGCATGAGCGCGCTGCTGGACGTAATCGATGTCAAGACCACCTGCTTTAATGTAATAACCAAGTCGGGCGGCACTGCCGAAACCATGAGCCAGTACCTGATCGCGCTCAACGCGCTGAAGGAAGCCGTGGGTCCCGAGTACAACAAGCACATCATCGCTACCACCAGCAGCCATTCCGGTCTGCTGCTCGAAATCGCCCATAAGGAAGGCTTCAAGACCTTCTTCATACCCGACGATGTAGGCGGCCGTTTCTCCGAGATGTGCCCCGTGGGTCTGCTGCCCGCTGCAGTATGCGGCATTGACATAAAGGCAATGCTCGCCGGCGCAAAGGCCATGAAGGAACGCTGCACCGACACCGACCTGTGGAAGAACCCCGCCCTGATGCAGGCCACCGCCATGTATCTGGCCATGACCGAGATGGGCGCCAACATAACCGTCATGATGCCCTATGCCGACAGCATGAAGTACATGGCCGACTGGTATTGCCAGCTGTGGGCCGAGAGCCTGGGCAAGGCGCACACCCGCGACGGCAAGCTCATTAACGCCGGCTCTACTCCTGTAAAGTCCCTGGGCGTTACCGATCAGCACAGCCAGCTGCAGCTCTACTCCGAAGGTCCGTACGACAAGGTCGTTACCTTCCTGGCAGTCGATGACTATCGCGCCGAGGTCAAGGTACCCAAGGGTTGCGAGTACATCGAGCGCGTGGACTTCCTGAGCGGCAAGACCCTGAACCAGCTGATTCAGTCCGAGCTGCTGGGCACCGAGTACGCGCTGACCAAGGTAGGCCGC
Organism: uncultured Oscillospiraceae bacterium; assembly: GCA_964439295.1. GTDB lineage: Bacteria > Bacillota > Clostridia > Christensenellales > Aristaeellaceae > Fimadaptatus. The sequence goes on along the minus strand of CAYTOU010000155.1, from coordinate 1,048 downwards.
ATGAGCCAGAAGATCACCCTGCCCACCGTCAACGCCAACACCATCGGTCAGCTGATGTACTTCTTCGAGCTGGCTACCGCGTATACCGGCGAGCTGCTGGGCATTGACGCGTTCGACCAGCCCGGCGTTGAGCAGAGCAAGATCGCCAGCTACGCCGTACTGGGCAACAAGGAAGAAAAGTACGTCAAGGCCGCCGAAGAGATGAGCAAGCAGCCCCTGCCCTTCGCCGAGTACGTGATGTAATCTTTTCCCCTAAAATAAGCGAATATAAAAAAGGTGCGCCCGCGCAGTTGTGGTTTTATCCACAGCCGCGCGGGCGCTTTGCCGTACTAGCCTACGTTACTATTACATCGTCCACCAGGGCATCCTTGCGCGCAGAGCATCCATTTTAGAAGTATTCTGCTCACGCATGCGCATTTCTTCGCCCGTTACTCGTTCTACTACTTTTTCCGCGTGCTCCTCTTTGAGCACATTCATGCTCACGATCCTGAACCTGTTTCGCTTTGCCCTTCCGAATGTACCGTATGTTAAAGCGCGATCTGCCACTTTAATCCCTCCCAGTTGGTCGTCTTTGATCTCCTGTTTACGAGATTATTGTAGCACGCGCAGGATGAATTTGCTGTATCGCAAGTGTCATTCTTTGGTAATATTCTGCCAGCTTACTCGGTACTGTGAGGGCGTCATACCGTATTCGACACGAAAAACTTTACCAAAGAAGCTACTATCGTTAAAGCCGCAACTTAAACAGATATTGGTTATGCTTTCTTGGGTTCCCGCCAGCATGCGCCGCGCGGTTTGCAATCTAAAGCCGTTTAGGTACTCCAGCGGCGTCGTATGCAGAAATGTCTTAAACGCGCGGTAGCACTCGCGCTCGCTGACAAAGCCCGCGGCGGCTATGTCGGGCACGCTAATGCGCTCCGCATAATGTTCATACACGAACACCATCATCTGCTTGACCTTTGCGCTTGACCCGATTGCCTTATGTTCATACTGCGGCATAGCCTTCATAAGTTCCAGCCATATTTCACTTAGCACGCTCCTGAGCTTA
>CAYTOU010000154.1:0-6513 GCA_964439295.1 uncultured Oscillospiraceae bacterium | reverse complement strand
TAGTGCGCGGGGTTACGGCGTAGGGACTAGGGAACAGGGACTAGGGAACAGGTTGAGTTTGTGTGCGGGGACGGAGTTACCGTTAGCTTGCGATAGTACGCAGATTTTCACTGCTCTTTCACGCTTAAAAACTTAAGCGGGCGGGGTGTGACATTACTCACACCCCGCCCGCATACTAATTTAAAGCTAACAGCTAACCGCTAACTGCTAACAGCTCTCCGCCCCCGCCATCACACCCAATCGGCGGGAGTGACTACGGTGGGTTCGCCTTCGTTGACGTCTTGGCGGATTAGGAGGGCGTGGACGCCTTCCATGCGCTTTTTGACGGGAACGGAGGTGCTCATTACTACGCCCATGCCGACGACCTCGACGTCGAACTCGCGCATGAGGTCGTTCATGCCGCGGATAGTTCCGCCGCCCTTCATGAAGTCGTCAATAATCAAAGCGCGCTGAGCCGTGGTGACGGCGCGGCGGCTGAGGCTCATGGTCTCAATGCTGCCCGCAGCACCGGCGGTGTAGTTGATGTTCACGGCAGAACCCTCGTATGCCTTGGAATCGCGGCGCGCTATGACGAGCGGTACACCCAGTATGCGCGCGGTCTCCATCGCGACGGGTATGCCCATGGTCTCCATAGTAATGACTATGCTCGGACGGTCGGCGTAGAAATGATCGGCAAGTATCTCACCCATGCGGCATACGACCGCCGGATCGGCAAGTATGTCCGCCATGTAGAGAAAGCCGCCCGGCAGTACGCGCGACGGATCGCTTAGCTTTTCACATATGCCCTCAAGGAATTCGCGGGACTTGCGCGAATCGCATGCCGGACGATAGCGTACACCGCCCGCGGCGCCTGTCACCGTCTCAACAGCGCCTAGCTGAAACTCGCTTAGGCTGCGCTGCAATATGTCTATGTCCTCGCTTATCGTCGACTTCGCGGCGGAAAACATCTGGCAAAAATAGCCTAGGGTAAATACACGGTTGGGCGATGACGTGAGTACCTGCATCATCGCCGCTATGCGCTCGTTGCGCTTGATTCTCTCCAATTCGCTGCATCTCCTAGTCTTAGCGGGTGCGGAAAACCCGAATGTTCGCGTCATATGGAGCTATTATAATTTACTTTTTCCGAATTATCCAGCACAATTTCGCATATTTACGCGCACTCAACCATCATTTTACCTGCGCGCCGATAAAAAACTGATAAAAATCCGTGCGCCCATATTGCTACATTGTGCCAGACAAGCGTATAATAGAAGTATAGAATTACGCAAGGTGTGCGCAGTTTTAAAAAACAGCCGCATACTTTATGAAAGGTGTGATAATAAGTGAATGTGCATATAAGCAATTTTATGAACACCGAGGCTCCGATAAGCGAGCGTAAGCGCGTACATATGATAGGCATAGGCGGATCGAGCATGTCCGGACTGGCACAGATGCTTGCAATCAAGGGCTGCCGCGTGACGGGTTCGGATAGGGATGAATCCGAACATACGCGTACTCTTGCCGCGCGCGGCATAGAGGTGTTTATCGGTCATCGCCCGGAGAATGTCGAGGGCGCGGATCTGGTCGTGTATACCGCCGCAATAGCCGAGGATAACTGCGAGCGCGTACACGCAAAGGAACTGGGCATACCGCAGATGGAGCGCGCCGAGCTGCTGGGTCAGCTGATGGAAGGCTATAAGCGCGCGGTAAATATTTGCGGCACGCACGGTAAGACCACCACTTCGGCAATGCTCGCGCAAACTATGTGGGAGCTCAACACTAACCCCACCGTGCATATAGGCGGCGACCTGCCCGCTCTGGGCGGCAGTACGCTTGTGGGCGGTCATGAGTGCTTCGTGGTTGAGGCGTGCGAGTTTAACCGCAGTTTCCTGCAGTTCCACCCCACACACGTGATCATGCTCAATATCGAGGCCGATCACCTGGACTGCTACGGCACGTTTGAAAACCTGCTGGACGCCTTTAAGCAGTTCGCCGCAAAGATACCCGAGGACGGCTATCTGATAGGCTGCGGCGATGACCAGAATGTCGCCGATATAATGAACGAGGTCGAGTGCAATATACTCTCATTCGGCATGAGCGACGAAAACGACGTATACCCCGCCAACCTCTCATATGACGAGCTGGGGCGCGCCGATTGCGACGTAATGCTGTTCGGTCAGAACATGGCGCACCTGACGCTGAGCGTGCCGGGTCAGTATATGCTGATAAACGCGCTGGGCGTAATGGCGTGCACATACTCATTGGGTCTGGACGCGCATCTGGTGGCGGCGACGCTTAACCACTTCACCGGCGTGCATCGTAGATTCGAATTGACCAGCGTCACCGACGGCGTGGCGGTGTACACCGACTACGGCCATCACCCCACCGAGATACATAACGTGCTGGGCGTTGCCATGCAGCAGCCCCATCGCAAGCTGTGGGCAGTATGGCAGCCGCATACGTATTCGCGCACAAAGAACCTGTTCAAGGAATTCGTAAAGTGCTTTGACGGCGTGGATCACGTGCTTATAACCGATATATACGGCGCGCGCGAAAAGGATCCCGGCGATATCAAGACCGAAATGCTGCTGCCGCACCTGCGCGCACGCGGTCTGGTGGTCAATCATACGCCCACGTTCGACGATGCCGAGAACTATCTGCGCAAGTACTGGAAGCCCGGCGATCTGGTGATTACACTGGGCTGCGGCAATATTAACCTGCTCAATGACCAGATTAAGGCGCATGGCGATACGGTGCGTTGATTAGCGGTTAGCCGTTAGCGGTTAGCTGTTAGCTTTGAGTTAGTGTGCGGGGGTTCGTGAGCAGTGGTCAGTGGTCAGTGGGCAGTGGGCAGTTTGAGTTAGTGTGCAAGGTGCTTTTCATAACTAATATTCTATTGCCGATTTCGTGCTTTTTGTTCCTTATTGACGCTGAATTGAGTTAGAGTGCCGAGTTACTCCGCATTCTAACTCAAGCTAACAGCTAACGGCTAACAGCTAACAGCTAACGGCTTACCCCCCCTCACCAAAACGCGGCTGTATGCATTGGAAAAATTCCGATGCACACAGCCGCTTCTTTATACATTTATGTCGTGCTTTGTTGTTTCTCGGTCGCTTTTGCCGCCCGCTCGGGCGTATGTCAGTATGCCCACCCACTGCGCGCCTTGTTGCCTTAGCGCGTGTGCGCACTGCGACGCGGTCGCGCCCGATGTCAGCACATCGTCTATAAGCAGCAGCTTTCGCCCGCGCACGCTTTCGGATGCCGCGAACGCGCCCGATACGTTGCTCAGGCGACTTTCGTGATCCAGTTGCGCATTGCGGTGCGTACTGCGGCAGCGCATTAGCGCGCCCGTATCCACCTTCGATGCGCCCACTGCCTCCAGCGCGCGCGCAAGCACCTCGGACTGGTTATAGCCGCGCGTGAGTTTACGCCGCCAGTGCAGCGGCACGGGCACGAGCGCATCGGGTCGTATGGGCAGGGCATTAAACGCGTCCAGCATACCGCGCCCCATCTCCTCGCCCAGACGCCGCGCGCCGCCGAACTTGAGCGCAAGCACGCGCTCGCGCACGCCATCGCCGTAGCGCAGCGCGGATGCCGCCCAGTCCAGTTCATCGCTGCCGTGCTCCAATTCGCCGCGCAAATCGCCGGGCTGCATGCGGTGTACCTTGAGCGCGCACATCGGGCATAGTCCGGCGTCCAGGCTGTCAAAGTACGCATCGCCGCAGCCTAGGCACTTGACCTGTTGCGGCTGAAAGAAGCTGTAGATCCACTCGGGTATCATTGCGCATCCTCCCGCTCGGTTTCATCGCCCATCGTGAGCGCATCAAAGTCAATCTCGGTCTGTATTTCTTTGAGCATCTTTTCGCGCTCTTTATCTTCATCGCCCGAAGACATAGCCGTACAGAAATTGCGCATGCGACTGCTTAGCGCCGAATAGCGGTGCGATACGTAATTGTTGGCGATCATATCCGCCACCACGCTGTCGCGCCCCACCAGCACGACGCATTGCCGCGCGCGCGTGACCGCGGTGTATAGCAGATTGCGCGCCATGAGCATGCGCGGGCCCGGCATTACCGGAATTATGACCACCGGGAATTCGCTGCCCTGACTCTTATGCACCGATATGCAGTATGCCAGCTCCAGCTCGTCCACATTGCTGTCGTCGTACACGGCGGCGCGGTCGTCGTCAAAGCGCACGGTAACAGTGTGGTCGGGGGTGTTTATCGCGGTTATTATGCCCATGTCGCCGTTGAATACGCCCTTGCCCTCAGTTGCGCCCTGCGTCCATTCCAGCTCGTAGTCGTTTTTGACATGCATTACCTTGTCGCCCACGCGCAGTATTATGTCGTTCACCGCGCGCTCGTTTACGCCCGGGCGCTTGGGATTAAACGCATCCTGAAGCGCGCGGTTGAGCGCCCATACGCCCGCATCGCCCTTCTTAGTGGGCGCAAGCACCTGTATGCCGGTGAGCGCATCCACATGCGCAAACGCGGGCAGTCGGCGTGTGGCAAGATCCACGATTGTCGACGCCACCTGAGACGCCGTGTCCTTGCGCTCGATGAAGAAGTCGCCGCCCTTTTTGTTGAGCACGGGCATTTCGCCCGAATTGATGTTGTGCGCGCCCAGTATTATCATGCTGTTTTCGCTCTGGCGGTGTATTTCGGTTAAACACACGCTGGGCACTACGCCGCTGTCCAGTATGTCGCGCAGCACGCAGCCCGGACCTACCGAGGGCAGCTGATCGGCATCGCCCACCAGCACAAGGCGCGTGCCGTCCACAATCGCATGCAGAAGCGAGCGCATAAGCATAATGTCCACCATGGACATCTCGTCGCATATGAGTGCCTCGACCTTGAGCGGGTTGTCCTCGTTGAACCCGAACTCCTCGTCATCCTCGCCGCCGAATTTGAGCAGGCGGTGTATCGTGCGCGCCTCCGCGCCGGTGGCCTCGGTCATGCGCTTGGCGGCGCGCCCGGTGGGCGCACACAGCGCGACATCGTCCGAACCGGGTAGCAGGCTGAGTATGCACTTTATGATAGTTGTCTTGCCCGTGCCCGGACCGCCGGTTATCACAACCATGCCGCGCGTGACGGCGGTCACGACCGCGCTGCGCTGCTGCGGTGAAAACTTTATGCCCTGCTTTTTTTCAAATTCGTCTATGCGCGCGTCCACATCGCCGCTGTCCATGGGCACTGCCGCGCGCGCAAGGCGGCTTAGGCGGTACGCCACATCGGTTTCCGCCTTATGCATGGCGGCGGTGTAGACCGCCTTTACGCCGTCCACATCGTCAAGCACTATGTCGTGCGCGAGTACAAGCTCGCTCAGAGCATTATCAATAAGCTCAGGCGCAACACCGAGCAGGCGCGCTGCCTCAGTGCGCAGGTTGTCAAGCGGCAAATATACATGCCCCGACGCGCCCGATGCCTCCTGCAATGCGTATATTATGCCGCACTGCACGCGGAACGAGGATTCGCGCGGTATGCCAATGCTCGCGGCAATGCGGTCGGCGGTCAGAAAGCCCACTCCGTTTAAGTCGCGCACCAGCCGGTACGGATTAGTGCGGACTATGTTTTCGGTAGCCATGCCGTATAGCGCGAATACGCGGTTGGCCATGGCGGTCGAAAAGCCGCTGTTTTGCAAAAACATGAGCGTCTGCCGCGCGCCCATCTGCTCGCGGTAGCTTTCGGCAATCATCGCGGCGCGCTTGCGCCCTATGCCCGGCACTTCGTGAAGGCGTTCGGGCTCGGTGTCCATTATGTCCAGCGTCTCCTTGCCGAACTCCTGCACGATCTGATGCGCGGTGGCGGGACCTATGCCCTTTATGCTGCCCGATGCGAGATAGCGCTCTATGTCGGATATGCGCGTGGGCTTAATCACCTCGCACGATATTATCTTTATCTGGCGCCCGTAGTCGGGATGCTCCGCCCATTCGCCCTCTATGCGCACGCGTTCGCCCTCGTTCACGCCCAGCACCGTGCCCACGGCCGTGACATGCTGCCGCCCTTTGAGTAGCTGCATTACCGTCCAACCGTTGCTTTCGTTGCGATACGTGATTTGCGCTACCGCCGCCTCCAGAGACACCCGCTCGCCCATGCGCCGCACCATCCTTTTTATGCAATACATATATGATAGCACTTTGCGCGCCGGAATGGTAGGGGGATTTCGTTGGCGGGGGGAGCGGTTAGCGGTTAGCCGTTAGCTGTTAGCTTTAGTTAGTGTGCGGGCGTGGGTAGGGTTACGTTAGAGGGACTAGGGAACAGGGATTAGGGAATAGGTTGAGTTAGAATGAAGAGCTACGCCGTAACCCATCCCCAAAAGCCGTCCCTGAAAGGGAAGGTGCCCGCAGCTCGCGGGCGGAAGGGTTCTACTTAGCGCATCGGGAAGTAAAAAAAGTTGCGCCGGAAAGATTTCACCAGTGGCGATTTGTAGTAAACCTAAGCAAAAGGGTTGCATTATTGCGAAACATATGCACATGCCGAGAGGTATAACCCTTCCACCGCTTGCGCGGTCCCCCTTCCCTTTCAGTGAAGGCTT
>CAYTOU010000153.1:0-6521 GCA_964439295.1 uncultured Oscillospiraceae bacterium | reverse complement strand
AAGTCATCTCATTAAAGCGTACAGTGTTTGAAGGCTTTTGTCAAGAAGTTCATTATAAGTTGAGTAAACATATCCGCGCGCGTGACAGCGCATATAAAGCATGTTATAATCAAATCGGAATGGATTTCGCGAAAGGAATGAACGGGCATGGAGTATGATAAGCGCGCCGAAATGTTCTTTAGACAGGGCTATAATTGCGCACAATCGGTCTTTCTGGCGTTCGCTGTCGATAAAATGGATAAGGACGAGGCCGCACGCCTCGCGTCCGCATTGGGCGGCGGGCTGGCGGGCATGCGCATGACCTGCGGCGCGATAAGCGGTATCGCTATGGCGTATGGTATGATGCGCGGCTACTCCGACCCACAGGATAAGGACGCCAAGCAAAAGACGTATGAAGCCGTGCGCGATATGGCGCAGGAGTTTGAAAAGATAAACGGCTCCATGATATGTAGGGACTTGCTGGGACTGGACCCCAATACAAAGTACGTCGCGCCGTCCGAGAGGACAAAGGAATACTATGATAAGCGCCCGTGCCCGAGACTGTGCGCATGCGCCGCGGGCATATTGGCAAAAAGGCTTGAGCGCGATGAATAGGGGGCGCCAACATGTATAAACTCATGATAGCCGAGGACGATATGGGCATAGCCGACGCGATACGCGCGCAAAGCGAAATGTGGGATATGCAGGTGCATTGCGTCCGGGACTTTAGAAACGTGCTGGGCGAATTTGCCGAGTTCGCGCCGCACATAGTGCTTATGGATATCGCCCTGCCCTTCTTTAACGGCTACCATTGGTGCAGCGAAATCCGTAAGGTGTCTAAGGTGCCCATCATATTTATCTCGTCCGCGTCAGATAATATGAATATGGTCATGGCGATGAACATGGGCGCGGATGACTTTATCGCAAAGCCGTTTGACATGAGCGTGCTGATGGCTAAAATAATGGCTATGCTGCGCCGCTCGTACGACTTTGCGTGCCAATCGGCGGTTATAGAGCATCGCGGCGCACTGCTCAATATAGACGACGGAACGCTTACGTACGGCGGCGAGCAGATCGCGCTTACTAAAAATGAGTATAAGATACTGCGCATACTCATGGAAAACAGGGGTCGTGTGGTCAGCCGCGAAAAGCTGATGAACCTGATGTGGAAGACAGATTGCTTCATCGATGAAAACACATTGACCGTCAATGTCGCGCGGCTGCGCAAAAAGCTGGACGCCGCGGGACTTGACGGATTTATCACGACAAAGTTCGGCGTGGGGTATATCATCGAAAGCTGAGGCGGTGTAAGTGATGAAACTCTTTTTGAAATACCTGCATGAGCGCCGCCGCACACTTTTGCTGCTCGCGCTGTTCATCGCGATATTCGGCGTGACATTCGCGCTTTACCATATATCGCTCGAGGCGGTGCTGTACCCCGCGCTGCTGTGCGCGCTTGCGGGCGCGATTGCGCTGGGCGCGGACTTTGCGCGCGTAAAGCGCAGGCACGAGCGGCTTAAGCGCATAAGGACAATCGCCGATGCCGCCGATATGCTTCCCGAGGACGACACGGTAAGCGGCGAGGATTACCGCGACATAATCGAACAGATTTGCCAAGAGCATACCGAGCTGTCAAACGAGGTCAACCGGCGGTATAGCGACATGGTCGACTACTATACCGTGTGGGCGCATCAGATCAAGACGCCCATCGCCGCCATGCATCTGCATCTGGAAAACGAGGACAGCGCGCTGTCGCATAAATTGTCGGGCGAACTGTGCCGCGTGGAGCAGTATGTCGAAATGGTGCTGGCTTTTTTGCGCCTTAATTCGGATAGCACCGACTATGTATTCAGGCAGTGCGATCTGGACGACATAGTGCGTAAGGCGGTAAAGAAGTTCTCGCAGGAATTCATATTGCGAAAAATCGCGCTCAACTATCAGCCGCTCAACGCGACCGTGCTTACCGATGAAAAGTGGCTGTCGTTCGTGATTGAGCAGGTGCTGTCAAACGCGCTAAAGTATACGCCGTCGGGCTCTATAACGATAACGCTTGAAAATGAAAAGACGCTGCGCATACGCGACACCGGCATAGGCATCGCGCCGCAGGACCTGCCCCGCATATTCGAAAACGGATATACCGGCTGCAACGGGCGCACCGACAAAAGCGCAAGCGGCATCGGGCTGTACCTATGCAAACGCGTGTGCCGGAGTCTGGGGCATACGATATCCGCTCAATCCGCCGTGGGCGTGGGCACCGCAATAGATATCGACCTAAAGCAGTATCCATTGAAGGTCGAATGAGCTTCTTACAAAAATGTAAGCCTTTCGCCGCCTTATGTAAGACGAATCGATGGAGTTGCATGTGTCCCTTTCGCTATAATACCTTTAGGGCAAACGAGTAAGGAGAGTGCTTGAATATGAGTATTTTGAGCGTCAGGGGCATTAAGAAGACTTATACGACGCGCTTTGGCGGCAATCGCGTTGAGGCGCTTAAGAACGTAACGTTTGATGTAGAGCAGGGCGAGTATGTCGCCATAATGGGCGAGAGCGGTTCGGGCAAGACCACACTGCTAAATATTCTCGCGGCGCTGGATAAGCCTACCGGCGGCGTTGTATGCCTGGACGGCAAGGACATATCCAAGATAAAGGACTCCGCGCTGGCGGCGTTTCGGCGCGACAATCTGGGATTTGTGTTTCAGGACTTCAACCTGCTGGACACGTTTACCATTGAGGATAACATATATTTGCCGCTTGTGCTGGCGGGCAAGGGCTATAAGGAAATGCAGGCGCGCATAAAGCCTATAGCCGCGCAGTTGGGCATAGACGGCATACTCAAAAAATACCCCTACGAAGTGTCGGGCGGACAAAAGCAGCGCGCGGCAGTGGCGCGCGCGCTTATAACCAAGCCGCGCCTGATACTGGCGGATGAACCCACCGGCGCGCTGGACTCCAAGTCGACCGACGAGCTACTGCGCCTGTTCTCCGACGTCAATCGCACGGGGCAGACCATCTTGATGGTCACGCACTCGGTCAAGGCAGCCAGCAACTCCGGGCGCGTGCTGTTCATAAAGGACGGCGAGGTGTACCATCAGATATACCGCGGCGACTCGACCGATGAACAGCTGTATCAGAAGATTTCCGACACGCTGACAATGCTGGCAGCCGGAGGCGATCGATGATGAACGCGCCATTCTATTATAAAATCGCCGCGGACGGCATGCGCAAAAACAGGCGGCTGTACCTGCCGTACCTATTGACCGGCAGCGTGCTGGTCATGATGAGCTACATCGTATACTTCTTGACGACGTCCGATCTGGTGCTTAGGCTGAACGGCGGCGGAATACTACGCACACTGTTGCCCATAGGCAGCGCCGTGATTGAGGTGTTCTCGCTCATATTCATGTTCTATACCAATTCGCTTATAATACGCCAGCGCAGCCACGAGTTCGGTCTATACACCATATTGGGCATGGATAAGCGCAATTTGAGCCTGATAATGCTATGCGAAACGTTGCTGACTTACATAATGAGTACGGGGCTGGGTCTCGCGCTGGGCATTGCGCTATCCAAACTGTGTGAGCTGCTCATAACCAACATACTGGGCGGCAGCGCAAGTTATGCGCTGCGCATCGACTTTGACTCGTTGGGCAGGACAGCGGCGCTTTACGGCGCGATATATGCCGTCTTGCTTATAAACGCGCTCATACGCGTGCATGTGCTAAAGCCCGTGCAGCTGCTTCAGGGCGGCAATGTCGGCGAAAAGCCGCCGCGCGCGAACTGGCTGCTTGCCATATTGGGCGCGGTGATACTCGGCGCGGCGTATTACATCGCGCTGACTATAAAGCGCCCGCTGACGGCGTTTGCGTGGTTCTTTGCCGCGGTAATTATGGTCGTCATAGCCACATACATACTATTCATATCCGGCTCGGTCGCGCTGTGTAAGCTATTGCAGCGCAATAAGCGCTACTACTACAAAGCCAACCACTTCATATCGGTATCGTCTATGTCGTACCGCATGAAGCGCAACGGCGCGGGACTGGCGTCGATATGCATACTGGTCACGATGGTGCTGGTAATGAACGCGGCGACGTTCAGCCTGTATATTGGCGCGGAAGATTCTATAATGACGCTGTATCCGCGCGAATATTCCATGCGCCTATTCATACCCGAGGAAAATTATTCATCCGAAAAGTGCGAAGAGCTAAGCCAAGGCTTAGACCAAATTGTGCCGCATAAGCAGGATGTTATCGAGTATTCGGGCGCGGACATATCGGGCATGTTTACCGACACGGGCTTTACGGTCGATTACAATGTGCTGAGCATATTCTCACTCAGTGCGGAGGAAAGCTCGGGGTATTTGCATATAATAACCCTCGATGACTACAACCGCATTATGGCGACCGACGAGGTGCTTGACGCTGATGAGTGCCTGCTATACTGCCTGAACACGACATACAAGTCCGACACATTCGCAATCGAGGACGGCAAGGTGCTCAAGGTCAAGCGCGTACTTACCGACATGTACGCGTCGCCATACATGCTATCGTCCATGTACCCCAGCATACTGCTGATTACGCCGGACATGGATGGGGTTTTAAGCGCGTTTTCGGATAACGCGTATATCGAACGGTACTGGATGTGCGACTTTGACGCGGATGCGGATTATCCGGGCGAATTTGAGGCATCCGACCTATACGAATATGCGCGATTAAGCACGCTAACCGAGAACGGCGGCAGCAGCTATTCGCTATTCCTACGCGAAGATGCGCGCGAGTCGTTCTACGGCATGTACGGCGGCCTATTATGCATTGCGATAATATTGAGCGTCGTATTCCTGTTCGCGGCGGTGCTGATAATATACTACAAGCAGATTTCCGAAGGGTATGAGGATCAAAATCGCTTTGCCGCGATGCAGCGCGTGGGCATGACCCGCCGCGACATACGCCGCAGCATAAATTCGCAGGTGCTGACCGTATTCTTTGCGCCGCTCCTGCTCGCGGGACTGCATTTGGCGTGCGCCTTTCCGATACTGTGGAAGATGCTAATGCTATTCAAATTCACGAACAAGCCGCTCATGATTGCCGTCACGGCGATAAGCTACGGCGCATTCGCTTTAGTCTACGCGATTGTATACAAGATTACGTCCAACGCGTACTATTCGATAGTCAGCGGGGCGAAGGATTAATCCGACTTAAATAAATCCACATAAAAAAGCGGGAATCGGGTTTAACACGATATGCTTAAGCCCGATTCCCGTTTATTTATTCTAATTTAGTTGAGGTAGCCTTCCCTTGCCTTTACGCCGAAGCGCTTTTCCAGCTGATGCATCTGCTCATCGGTGATGGTATTAACAAGGGGCAGGTGAGCTATCTTCATATAGATTTCCGCGCCCTTTTCGGCGGTTTCGATCAGGCCGAATGTTTCGTCCAGATCCTTGCCCGCGCCGTAGATACCGTGCTGCGCCCATACTACCAGGCGCGCGGTCTTCATCTTTTCGGCGGTGGCCTCGCCTATTTCGTTAGTGCCGCACAGCATCCAGGGCAGCACGTTTACACCATCGGCGAACACGACTATGCACTCGGTGCACATCTGCCACAGCGTGCGGGTGAACTCCTTTTCGTCCAGCGTATGCACATACGTCATGGCGAGCAGGTTTGCGGGGTGGCAATGCATGACCACGTGGTTATCGGGATTGATCTTCAGGCGCGCCGCGTGGCTCATCATATGCGCCGGGAACTCGGACGTAAACGCGCCGCCATCGGTGAAGCCCCAGAGCAGCTCGGCCTTTGCGCCGCCCTCAATCAGTTTTACCAAACCCAGGTTCACGTCGGGCGCGTACTGCACGTTCTTAAAGTACTTACCGGTACCGGTTACGAGGAAGTACTTGCCGTCCAGCTCCGGGCATGTGAAGCCGGTCGAAAGCGTGCGAATGACGCTGCCATCGATATAGTCCTTCACCTGGTCCTCATCCACCAGCAGGCTTACGTTGCCGCCGTTGCGCTCATCCCAGCCGTGGTTATACATATTCGTCGTGGTTCGTATCATCTCTACCATCCACGGTGCCGTCAAAATATCCTTCATTCTATTGCCTCCCCAGCTCTTTTATCGAAAACCGCTTTTCCTTTTCACATTATACTATACATTTCGGAAATTTACAAGAAAACTTGCGTATTCATTTTGTAATTGGCGTAGTTTGGGGCGCGCGCGTTCGCGCGCGCCCCAGCTGTTAGCCGTTAGCGGTTAGCTGTTAGGTTGAGTTAGAATGCGGGCGCGGGCGCGCCAGCCGTTAGCCGTTAGCGGTTAGCGGATAGCTAGAGTTAGAATGCGGGCGCGGGGTAGCTGTTAGTGGTCAGTGGTCAGTGATCAGTTTGAGTTAGAATGCAAGGTTACGCCGTAGCTTAGCCCATGGCTCCCATGAAAGGGGAGCTGCCGCGTGAGCGGCTGAGAGGTCACCGCAACCTCGTAACCCCGCAATGAAAAGCCGCTCGCACACTAACTCAAAGCTAATGGCTAACGGCTAACAGCTAACGGCTCGCGCGGCG
>CAYTOU010000152.1:0-6533 GCA_964439295.1 uncultured Oscillospiraceae bacterium | reverse complement strand
ATGTGGCGCATGAGCGCGCTCACGGTTATTTCAGCCACATCGCTTACCACATACGCGGTATCGCCTTCTTGTGCGGCCTTTGTCACGCGCTCGGATATGGCGCTACATAGCGCGTCAAAGTCCTCGCTGGTTTCGTATAGGTCGTCCAGCGTTTCAAATTCAACCGCTTCGGAAAGCTCCTTTGCGCACTTTACGCGTCCCGTGCGCAGTATTACGCGCGCGCAGCTTTTGAGCACATTTATCGCATGCGGCGTAACGTAGTCCCAATCGCCCGGGCCTAAGCCGACAATGTAAAGCATAATTTACCTCCACATCTTCATGCGCTTGAGCAGACGCGTTATATGCGCACCGCCGGGCACTATCTTCATATCGTCCTGAGTTATCGCGCCGGTCATTACCAGCATCATGCCGTACACAGCCGCGCCGATTACTACGCCCACAAGCGCGAATATGCGGCTTTCGGCATGGTCGCCCAGCGCAAGCATAATAAGCGCCAGCACGAACGCCATCGCCAGCACCGATATACCGGGCTTTACTATAACGTCGCTAAAGGAGAACTTAGTGCGCGTTATATAGCATATCATGAATGTATTGAGTATGCCCGCTATGGCGTAGCACACTATTGTACCTATGGGCGCGCCGTATATGTTTACCGCGGGAGTGCCCACAAGTATGTAGTTGATTATTACCTTGAACACTGCGCCGATTGCCAGCGTCAGTACGGGCACAATCACGCGCCCCAGACCCTGCAGTATGCCTGTCGTGGTCTGCACCACGGACAGAAACAGTATCGCAAATGACATTATGCGCAGTAGACCCGCCATCGTGTTTAGATCCTCTGCGCCGTAGCTGGAGTACAGCAGGCGCATTACCGGCTTTGCCAGCATAAACAGTCCCACGCAGCACGGCATGCCTATCATCCAGCTGAGCTTAATGCCCTGCTGCACGGTCGAGCGCATCGCGCGGTAGTTCTTTGCGGTAAGGCTGCCGGTTATAGCGGGCACGAGCGCCATGGACAGCGCCAGTGTCAGCACCTGAGGCATATTGACGATTGTATTGACATTGCCGGTAAACAGTCCGTACAGGTTGGTCGCCGTCTGCTCGGAAAAGCCTATGTCCTGCAGGCGGTTTATGACTATCATAGTATCGGTCATACCGACAAGGGGCATTATCGATGCGCCGATCGTTATCGGTATGGCTATCGTAAACAGCGTGCGTATTATGTTGCGCGCGGTTTCCTCGCCGTCACCGGTCAGGTCGCACCTTTCGTCCGCCCACCTTATGCGGCTTTTGAGCTCGCTGCCGTAGCGCGCCTTATGCACCACCATGTATATAAGCGCCAGTCCCTCGGATACCGATACGCCCAAGAGCGCTCCCGCCGCGCCGTATTCGGCTCCGTATTTCATCATATAGGCAGCCAGCGGGAAACCCGCCGCAAGCTTACCCAATTGCTCGATTATCTGCGACACAGCAGTGGGCGTCATGTTTTGCATACCCTGGAAGTATCCGCGGTATGCCGACATAATCGACACCAGCACCAATGCCGGCGCAATCGCGACCAAGGCATAGCACGCGTTTGAGCTGCCCAAGAAGCTTGCGATCTGTTTTGAAAACAGCGCGAGTATCAAGCAGCTTAATATACCTATGCCAAAGAGCACATACAAGGCATTACGGAATACGCTTAACGCGTCGCGCTCGCGACCTTCCTGCACGCGCTCGGCCACCATGCGCGATATCGCCGTGGGCAGTCCCGCACTGGATATGGTAAGCAAGGCCGAGTATACCGGATACGCTACCTGATAGTAGGCTATGCCTTCCTTATGCAGTATGTAGTTGGAAAGCGGTATCCTGTATACCGCGCCTATAACCTTGCACAGTAGACCCGCCATGCCCAGCACGGCCGCGCCCGCAAGGAATGATTTGCTCTTGCTGCGACTCTTCATTATGCATCGCCTTTCGCCGTCCGATATGCCGGACATATGCATTGCTCCGCCGATTATACCACGCTTTACACGATTAATAAAGCATGAAATAGTGAATATACGCCCGAAACCCGCGCAAAATAGGCATATTTGGGGCATTGGGCGTATATAAGTGTTAAAAAAGGCGTGCCCGCCTAAAAGTATTTTCAGCCCAAAAAATGCGATGCGTGTCGAGTTCAACCCTCGCGCGCCTTTACACAATATGCGTTCAATGCAGCCGACATTAACCGCCGCCGCGTTTGTTGATATTATTAATAGCTTATGTTAAACATCTCTAACCTTGCGTTTCACCCCATTGACAAACGCTTTGCCAGCACTGTATAATCCGGTTAAGGGCGATTAACCGCCTTTCATTTAGGCCGAGCGGTTAGCCTTGACTAACTGCAATTTCCAAGTTTCAGAAAGGGGTTTACTGAAATGAAGAAGTCACTTTGCATGCTGCTGGCTGTCGTCATGATGATGGCAATGCTGGTAAGCGGCGCCGCACTCGCCGATGAGGAATACGTATACGGCACCGCCAAGCTCACCTGGGATCAGTTCTGGTCGGGCGAGGACATTACTTATGCCGAAGATCTAAAGCTGATTGCGCAGAGCGAAAACTACGACACCGAGGGCAATAACGACCTGGGCGGCTTTGACGCCGTAACCCGTGCCACTTCCAAGCACGGTGTATACCGCAGCAATCCTTACTACGAAATCGTACTGAGCGCATCCGATGAGGGCGGCAATGTGGTTTACATCGACACATGCGACATCGCCGATATCGACACTCTGGAAGACATGTTCGGCGCGGGCTGCAATGTATACGCCACCGCAAACGGCGATGAGACCGTATACACTCTGGTCCAGCCCACCGAAGGCGAGTACACCACCTACACCGTAAACGATTACCAGATCACCGGTTACAAGGCATGGCCGGTAAAGGTACTGGCGAGCGAAAAGGACGCCGCTGCCGAGGCTGTGGGCTTTGTTGAGGACGCGAGCGTGACCGAAGAGACCGGTCGCCTCAAGACCGTATCGGTTGACGCCGAGGGCAATGTAACCGTAAGCGCAATGACCGCCGCCGCAGGCACCACGCCCGCGTTCGAGGCCACCGCGTCGGTCAGCTACAACGACAAGTACGGCGATTACATAATGGTTTGCCTGAGCGGCTGCGACTCCGATTGGTCCACCAACGTTGTCGCTATGAAGTACGAGTATTTCGGCGATGTAAATCCCGATGAGACTGCCGACGCTACCGCGGTTGCGACCTACGGCACCAAGCTGGCTTCCGACTTCTGGAAGAAGGGCGAGAACCTGGAGATCGGCATCAACCATTCCTTCCGCCACGGCGGAGGCGGTGAGACCACCGGCGAGGAACAGAACGGCTACTGGCGCATAACGGTAATGAGCCTGGGCTATGAGGATTACTCGTTTGTAGTAGAGTCCAAGCCCGCTTATGCCGGCGAAGTTGCGGTAACTCTGGGCGAAGACAATGCGACATTGACCGTCACCGGCATCGCCGATGAGGATTGGGCAAACACCACCGTAACCGTGGACGGCACCGAAGTTACCGGCTTCGAGGGCGGCGTAAAGACCCTGGACAGCGCTCTGACCGTAGGCGACCATGACGTAATCGTGACCGTAAATACCTACCGCGACAATGAAGCGACCGTAACCGCCATGAGCGCAATGACCGCCGAAGATATCACGCTTACCGACAACACCCTCTCCATTACCGATGGTGACATAGCCACCTTCATCGCCAACATAAACGGCGTATCCGTGAACGGCGAAACCCTGCGCGGCGCTGACGGCTCCTCGATATTCAACGAGGATGGCACCATCAACTTTGAAGGCGTTGTTTCCTTCCACGGCAATGAAAGCGCGGTATTCGCAAACGGTTCTTCTGAAGCGTACGAGCTGATAATCACCTCTGCCGGCTATCCGACAGTCGTACTTACCACCACCGCAGCGTAATAGTTGAAATCAATAATCAAGCAGACTGCGTGGAGTGATCCGGCAGTCTGCTTGGTTTATATTCGGAGGATAAAGACATGCCTGTTCTTCTGAGTCTGATAATAGCGCAGCTGCTTACATGGCGCTTTGGCGATTGGATACGCAAGCACGCATACGCGCTCTACGGCGCATCGATTGCGGTCGCAATCGGCGTAATAGCCATTACGTGGTGCGGCTGGGACGCGAGCTTTCCGCTATGGATAACCGCGGCAATATGGCCCATGTTCGCGCACGGCGCGCTTGCCACGGCCATATTTATAATAATAATGGCAATGGGCGCAGTGCCCAACGGCGATGAGATAAACAAGCGCCTGCGCCCTATACGCAAAGAGCTATCCTTCATCGCGTGCATACTTGTGCTGGGGCACAACATCGCGTACGGACGCACGTACTTCGTAAAGCTGTTTACCGCGCCCACAAAGATGAGCACCACTACCCTACTGGCCGCGATTTGCTCGGTCATAATGATCGCGCTTATGCTGGTACTGATGGTTACATCCATACACGCCGTGCGCAAAAAGCTCAAGGCGCGCACTTGGAAGAACATTCAGCGCAGCGCGTACGTATTTTACGGACTGATATACGTACACATAATGCTGCTGTACATACCCATGGTGCAGCGCGGGAGCCTTAGGTACATGCTCAATGTAGTGGTATACAGCATCATATTCATAATGTATGCCGGCATGAGGATACGCAAGGCACTCATTAAAAAGAACAAAATCGCGGCGACATACCCGCTGCCCATCGCAATGCTCGCGTGCGTACTCGTGTGTGTACTCAGCTGCATACAGTGGAGCACGGTACTGCCCCTTGATAATACCGCTACCATCGCACAGGCGGATGCGCAGCAAGTGCAGGAGGATGAAGCAGAGGTTTCCGCCGACACTACCACCGATATCGACGCGCAGGGCGAAACCCCCGCCGCCGTTACGTACAAGGACGGCACGCACATAGGCACGGGCGAAGGCTATAACGGTCAAGTCACCGTTGCGGTGCGCGTATCCGAGGGGCAGATTACCGGCGTGACGGTCGTATCGACAGGCGACGATGGCGAGTACTGGGACAAGGCGACCGCGCTTATCGATGATGTTGTCGCAAAGCAATCCGCCGATGTGGACGCGGTCAGCGGCGCGACGTTCAGTTCAAACGGGCTCAAAGAAGCGATAGGCAACGCGCTCGCCGCTGCGGAGACAGAAGGATGAAAAAGAGGCTGATTAGTTCGGGCGTTACTTTGCTTATAATCGCGCTTGCCCTGACCATATGCGTATTCACGGGAGCGCAGGGCAAGGCGGACGCGGACGGCACACTAAGCTTTACCGCGATGGACACGGTAATGTCGCTAAGTGTACCCGACGCGGATGATAAGCTACTTCAAAAATGCGCCGAGCGCGTATACGAGCTTGAAAAAAAGCTATCGGTCACCGATGAAAGCAGCGAGATAGCGATGCTCAACGCAAACGGCGAAAGCGCGATATCCGAGGACACGCAGGACATACTGGAGTTTGCGATAAGCATGTGCGCGGATACCGACGGCACGCTCGATATATCGCTATACCCTATCGTGCGCGCGTGGGGCTTTACGACGGGTGAGTACCGCGTGCCCGAGCAGAGTGAGATCGATGAACTGCTCAAAAAAGTCGACTACCGCAATATAAGCGTAGAAGACGGCTATGCGCATATCGGTGAAGGCTGCATGGTGGATCTGGGCAGTGTGGCAAAGGGTTATGCCGCGGATGAACTGCACGGCATACTTTTGGACGCGGGCATAAGCACCGGACTTATCGATCTGGGCGGCAATCTGTATTGCATGGGCACAAAGGCGGACGGCAGCGCGTGGAAGGTCGGCTTAAAGAACCCCTTAGGCGACGGCTACTGCGGCGCGCTGGAGGTTACCGACAGTGCGGTCGCGACATCGGGCTGCTATGAAAGGTACTTTGAGGGCGAGGACGGCACGATATACGGGCACATATTCGACCCGTCAACCGGATACCCGGTCGAAAGCACCGTATTGTCGGTCACGGTCATAGGCAAGTCCGCCGCCGTATGCGATGCTTTATCCACAGCCCTGTTCGTAATGGGCAGCGACAAGGCATGCGAGTATCTGAAAGAGCACACAGAGCTTGACGCGGTAATAATATGCAGTAGTGAGCAGATATACGCGACAAGCGGACTCAAGGACGCGTTTTCGCCCATCGGGGATTACGCCGATTGGACTGTCAATTGGATCGAGTGAATAAACGCATAATAAAAGCCCGCACGGACTTATCTACAGCCGTGCGGGCTTTTTGCTATGCTTTTTTCAGTACATTACCTTGAGTGCCTTGCACATGTTTTCGACCGAATTGTCAAGCGCGTCCATGCCGTCGTCGGTCACCGATTCTTCAAGCGAGGTCAGGGCAGAAAGCATATTTTCAAACTCTGTATCCAGCTTATCGGTTAGCACAGTGAGCTTATCGTAATCGCCCGCGCTCAACGCGTAATAATCCTGCGCGCAGGAGCGCATGTCGTCCATCAGGCTGGAAAGCGAGCCGTCATCATTGCCGCCTTTGA
>CAYTOU010000151.1:4005-6541 GCA_964439295.1 uncultured Oscillospiraceae bacterium | reverse complement strand
TGAGGAGCTGATCGCGGAAGTATTCTTACTTCCGCGATTTTGTTTTATTCGGAAATAGCACGTTCCACAATCGTATGCTGCCAAAGACCACCCAAAGATGCTTTACATCCTTAATGACCGTACGCATCCTTAGAATAGGGCAGTTCATTTCCGTGCAAGTACAGCTATCTTTAAACTACTTCAACCTTGTACGCCTTGAATAAAGCCAAATATAATAGGAAGAAACTCATTCAAAGCAATAGCAAGCATTTCGAATTTGCAATCAAAATCGCCAAACAAATTTCAAAATAGTGGCTGAACCGCCAAAAGACTACCCAAAAGTGTGGGGTAAAACCTCTCGAATTAAAGTATAATACGCTTGAATAGCATAAGTAGGGGATATGAGCTATTCGGGAAGTGATTACCGCCGTACATGGCGATGCTAGGAGGTTACCCACATGAAGAGCAGCCGTAAGAGATGCCTATTGTTCGCATTGGTACTGACGATAGTACTAATGCTGTGCTCCGGTGCGCTTGCTGATGAGAGCGGCGTGCAAATGCAGAGCACTGACGTAGTCACCAATGACGATTTACCCGCGTCAAGCACTAAGACTACAATTATACAGCAAGAGACCGACTCAACCGGGAAGGAAAGCAGCTCTTCTTCAACTGTTATCACCTCGCCCGATGAGAACGAAGAGGACACCGGTACAGCAGAAGAGATAACACTGTACATGTCGGACAATGTGCCGAATAATTTGTCACTGTATGACTACTATACCATACGACCTTACATGTATATAAACACCGACTATACTCAAGATGATGTGGTTGTACGCTTCTATTCGAAGGATTCGTCGGCCGCACTGTTTAAGACAACAGAGATAAACAAATATACCGCAAACTCCGGCACTCTTGTCAATGCGTATGTATCGTTCGTGCCGATTAGAACAGGCTCGGCATACTACACGCTCGAGATGTACATCCCCGGAACGAGCTATTCGCTTACAAAAGACTACAAGATCACCGTCACCGATGATCTGAGCGAATTGCCCACCGGCTTCAACATTGACCGGTCTTACTTTAATGAAAACAACGTGTACAATAAGACCGAGCTCGTTATGCCTTCCGACGGCACATCGCTCAAGCTGACCTTGCCTAAAGATGTGATTTATCCCACGTATACCGCATATGGCAAGACGTATGAGATTGATGAGTACGGTGTCTATTGGAATATGGAATCCACTGAAAATGATGATACGATTGAATTCGAGTTCGATAAAGCCGGCGTTTACTGTATCCATTTAAGCGAAGAGTGGGATGGAGAGGACGAAAACATCGTTTCAAATACAGTATGGTCATTATCCGAAACACTGTACTTTGTTGTAACCGATGGCAATACTACTGTACCCGAAAGTATTGAGATGACTACCGAAGAGGAACCCGCGGGTGATCATCCTAATTGGATTAATACCGTTGTTGCTAATCCGGCAGGCAAGATAAATTGGACGGTTACTTGCGATAATCCGAACGTAGAGTGGTCTGCATCTTCGGATGCATATGAAGGGCAAGTTACGCACTACATCGAGTGGACTTTGGAATACGGCACGGCCACATTTACCATTACCGCGTGCTATGAAGATTATCCCAACGTCAGCGCCACAAATACATTCACCATTGACAGTGGCGTAATTAAGATCGGCAATGTGCCCGATTATTATACTACCGATGAGCAGGGGACTATCGATGTATGGGTTTACGGTGACGATTCCATAACTCTCACATGCGATGAAACCAGCCTGTTTAAGAGCGAGCTGAAGAAGTGCGCGTATGAGAGCGATGAGTATACAAAATACGAACTGACATTGAGTGAATTTAATGCGGCCGGCTATGATTATATAAGTTTGTTCGCAACGGATTCCGAAGGCAATCAAGTAGATTTATTTGTTTACGCTGTGTATGTCAGAGAAGCCACTATCGCATTCGATTATGACAACACTGCCTACGAATATGTAAGCAAGGGCGTAATTCGCTACACCGGCACGGTTGCGTGTGATGACGTAAATCCCACCACGATATCCATGCCCGCCCCGCATATACTTGTGAATGGCGTGCAGAAGGATTTCACAAGCTATCAATTCCTCGACAATGCCGCTGCCGTTGACGGTATGCGCAATGACAATGTATTGAAGGCTACATTTACGCAAAGCGGCGAATACAAAATCGTCTGCGAATATAAGGTAAATGAGGCCAGCGATGGCGGAATCAACGAAAAACTGACAATCATTGTTAATGTCGCCGCTATCGAGCCTATAGCAACTCCCGAACCGACCACCGAGCCTATAGCAACTCCCGAAGTTGAGCCGACTGCCGAACCTACAACGGAACCGGTATCCACACCCGAAGTAATACCGACTGCCGAGCCGACAACCGAACCGACAACTGAGCCGGTATCCACACCCGAAGTAACTCCGACTGCCGAGCCGACTGCAGAACCGACTGCTGAGGCAACTACTGCGCCTACGACAGAACCAATCGATGCAGCAACCGCAGCACC
>CAYTOU010000151.1:0-3905 GCA_964439295.1 uncultured Oscillospiraceae bacterium | reverse complement strand
GAAGTAATACCGACGGCTGAGCCGACTGCAGAACCGGTAGCAACCCCGATAGTAATACCGACCGCCAAACCGACATCCGCGCCGGTAACGCCCGTGCCGCCTGTCGTGACCGCTGCGCCCACCGCCGAGCCCACTCAGGTGCCTACTTCCGCGCCCACCGCTACCGCTGTGCCCGCGCAGATAAAGCATGTCACTACCTCGGGCGGCAACCTGAACGTGCGCACTTCGCCCGAAACCGGCTCGGTCATTTCCAAGCTGCCTAACGGCACACAGACCGAAGTGCTTTCTACCGAAAACGGCTGGAGCTATGTCCGCGCGACTCTGTCCGACGGATCTACCGTTGAGGGCTATGTCAGCGATGCTTACCTGAGCGATGCCGCGCCCACTACCGCGCCCACGACTACGCCGACCACTGAAGGCACAACCGCATATGTAAAAACCAGCGGCTCCGCACTGCGTCTGCGCTCGCAGGCGTCCACGAGCTCCACTATAGTTACCCGCATGCCCAACGGTGCGCAGGTCACTGTACTGGGCACAATGAACAGCTGGACGCACATTCAGTACACCGCCGATGGCATTACCTACGAGGGCTGGGCATCGTCCGACTACATAACCGATACCGATGAGGAAGACAAGCCCGACACTGTCCCCACCGCCGCGCCCATAGAAGGCGATGAAGCGGTAGCGACCGTTACCACAAGCGGCTCTACGCTGCGCATGCGCGCCGAGCCCTCGACTTCGTCCGATGTCGTCACTAAGATACCCAATGGCACCGATGTAGTTGTCTTGAATAAGGGCGATGAATGGTCGCTATGCCAATACGGCGATTCGGTGGGCTATTGCTCAAACGACTATCTGACATTCGGCTAAATGGCTATTTCAGCCAAAACAAAAACGGGAGAGGCATTTCGCTTCTCCCGTTTTAATTTGCCTAAAGTCAAGTCCCGCGTATTCGGCGCACATTGCGGTTCATCAAATGCCGCCCGACATTTCGGTATATGAATGCCTTAAACCTGCCCATGTCCTGATGATGCTCCTTGAGAAGCTCATCGGGGGAGGGGTATACGCCGAAGTCCTGCACTATGCCTTCGCTCTGTATGTACGTATTGCATCTGTCAAAGTCTATCACCGGGTGCTTAAGATCCTTGACCGCCGCGCCGTAGCCGCAGAACGCGCTCGCGCAACCCTTGTTTAACTGCTGCAGCCTGCTTAAATACGCCTTATCCAATATGAACGCTTCCAGCTCGTACCACGCGCCTTCCAGCTCCACCTCGACCCAGCTGTGAAAGACCTGCCCGGGCGCGAGCGCGTATACAAGTCCGGTCATTGCGCCCTTCTGCAGCCGCTTGTCTATCGTAAAGCCGTGTATGCGGCATCTGACGCCGCACGCGCGCAGTAGAGCCATGAACAGCGTCCCCTTTGTATTGCACTGCCCGTAGCCGTCCCTTAGCACATCGGACGCGCTTATGCCGTCGTCGGTATTGTATCCGAACAGTATCTCGTCGCGCACATAGTTGTATATCGCGCGTATTCTTCTGAACTCGTCCATATCGCGCCACCCGCGCGCCTTTATCAGCGCCTGAATGGACGCGTGCGAATAGTTGAGCATGGGCGTTTCACTTAGCAATTTATCCGCCATGTCGCACCTGCCTTACCACTTTTCTATTGCGACTCTTACCAATTTATCGACATCGCGCCGGGTCTGCGCGCACTCGTCGGGATGCGCCTTTGCCGACTTAAACACCCGTCCAAGTATGAACTTAATGCCAAACGGCAGTATATTGTCCACAAGCCCCTGCGGGAACATTAGGTGCGTGCCGTACGTGTACACATGCGCGTGCAGGTTGTCCCGCCCGTGCGCCTTCATGCGCTCATGCATACGGCGTATGTACATCGCCGTGGGCCACAGCGTGTCATCCTGCGCGCCGAACACATACACCGGTCCGTTTATGCGCTCGATGGGTATCTTTGCCTCGTCGGGTATACCGTTTTCTTCGATATGGCTAAATACCTTTGTCGCGTTCAGCTCGCCCGCGTCCTTTGTCGCCTTGCCATAGCTTAGATCGTAGTATTCCTGCGCGCTTAGGTCGTACGGGGCGTAGGGGAGTGCCTTGCCGCCGCGCGTGAGCGTGCTTTCACCGCTTGCCGGCCATTCGGGTATCTTGCCGTCCAGCTTGCCCTGAAAGAACCCCTGCATTATATAGTCGCACGGCGTGCACGCAATCGCGATCGATATATCGCTAACATACGCCGCCACAGCCAGCGCCAGCATGCCCGTGGTCGATGCGCCCATAGTGCCCACCTTGCGTATGCCGCGCGCGCAGCCACTTGACCACGCTCTCTATGCACTCCAGCGGCAGGCTGTGTACACCCGGTTGCGACTTGCCGGTCGGGTTTGAGCCTATCGCCACAAAGCTTACGCCCAGCGAATTGAAGTACTTCGCGCACGCCTTTATAAGCACCGGCTTATCTTGACCGATTATCAATAGTGCCTTGTCCGCGTCCGGCTTTTCAAAATAGGTGAAGCGGTAGCCGTCCTGCACGCACTTAACGCCCTTAGACATACAAAAACCCCCTAAAATCGCGGTTTCATTCGACTAACCCCAAGATAATTTTATATTAAGCGGTTCAAGAATACAAGACCCATCCGAATTAAATTTCCCAGTTCGGCAACTTGCCGATTTGTGTATACTCTGCCGCTTTATGCATATTAAAGGTCGCATTATACATAAAATAGGCTGTTTTATGGCAATTCACGGCAAAAGCGGTTTATGCACCATCACTAAATTGCATTGAAATTCAGCTAAAACTGGAAAATACAAATTAAGTCGGAATGCCCATTAAGCCCGTGTAAAGTCGGGGGGGGGGTTGACATAATTGGTCGTGGGTGTTACAATCTAACCATCGCATACTATATCCATATAAAAGAAATAGAAAATGGTTTTCCCGACTCGCTGATGTGGTATCAGCAACCACGTACTCCATACCGCACAGGTTTCTCTCTTAAGCGCAATATCACGAGCTTAATAGATAAGATACCCTGCATCCCGGCAATGCGGGTATAGGAGTGTGTGCCTTGGGCGAAATGCCGCCTTAAACAAGCGGCGCAACGACTTAGCTATCAATCGAAGGGTGGTTTTCATATGAAGAGGAGATTCATAGTACTGACTGTGTGTCTTGCACTGCTGACCGGCGTATTGCCTGTAGCATATGCGGACGAAGCGACTGCGCCCGAAACGGCCTTAATTGAGCAGGTGACGCAGACCGTGACGCTGTCCGATCTGGGCACGCCTACGACTGATGAAGAGGTGGAAGACATATCCACCGCTGAGCCGTCCGAGGCGCCCGCCGATCCCACTGACGAGCCCGAAGCCGCTCCCGTAGAGGAAGCGACCGATGCGCCCGCCGACCCGACCGACGAGCCTACCGCAGAGCCGACCGCAGAGCCGACAATGGAGCCCGCGCCCATCGTGACCATCATAAGCCGCATACCGGTACTTGAGGGCACGACTGCCGCGACCAATGCCGAAAAGGTCAACATCCGCATGCAGCCCGATACCGCCTCCGACGTGCTGTATCAGATAGAGGCTGAAGACACCGCCGTTACTCCCGTCGATGTCGTGACGCTGTCCGATGATTCGATATGGTACTCAATCGAGTACACCGACGCGGATGAAAACGTTTATTCGGGCTACATCTTCTCCGAACTCTTGGACGTTCAGGAGCCCGTAGAAGCCACTCCCGCGCCCACCGCGGCACCGGTTATATCTGCGATAGAGTCCGAAGGCGAGGACGCCGAAGAGCCGTCTGAAGCCCCTACGGACGAGACCGCTCCCGAGACTACGGAAGTAGCTCCCGAGACGACCGAAGCCGCTCCCGAAGAGCCCGTAACCACCGATGAGCCT
>CAYTOU010000150.1:0-6553 GCA_964439295.1 uncultured Oscillospiraceae bacterium | reverse complement strand
GCTGCATTAGAAAGGCCGAAGGCGAACGGCTTTTCTTTGCAGCTTTCTTTTCCCGAAAAGAAAGCGCGTTCCTTTGCTGCGAATACGGCAACACCGCATCAGAAAGGCCGCAGGCAGATCAAAGTTTTCTTTGCAGCTTTCTTTTTCAAAAGAAAGCGCGTTCCCCTCGTTCTCTTACAGCACACCCTTGCGGGCTACGAAATGCTCGTACATGTCGCCGTCCAGTTCGCGTAGGAGGGATTCCAGCTCGCTGTCGCCCATGACGGTGTTGCGGCCCTCGGCGTAGAGCGCATCGACGCGCTCCTTGAGGCGGACGCAAATGTCGTCGCGCTTTTCGACGGCGTTTTCGCCGTGAAGCTTGAAGAAGGAATTGATCCAGTGCGCAATTCCGGCAAGACCCGAGTGCGAGTCAACCGCAACGGTCGCGGGACGACCAAGTATCTTCGCGGTGTCGAATATGTTGTATATCTCTTCGTTCTTGAGCATGCCGTCCGCATGTATGCCGGCGCGGGTGGAGTTGAATGAACGCCCGACAAAAGGCGTGCGCGGCGGTATAGCATAGCCGATCTCGTTTTCGAAATACTCGGCGATCTCGGTTATCGCGGTGAAGTCCATGCCGTCCATAGTGCCGCGTAAGGACGCGTATTCCATAGCCATGGCCTCCAGCGGACAATTGCCCGTGCGCTCGCCTATGCCCAGTAGCGCACAGTTGACCGATGAGCAGCCGTATAGCCACGCGGTCGCCGCATTGGTGACTACCTTGTAGAAGTCGTTGTGCCCGTGCCACTCGAGTAGCTCGGAAGGCACATCGGCGTAGTGGCGTAGACCGTACATTATGCCCTGCACACTGCGCGGCATAGCAACGCCCGGATAGGTCACGCCAAAGCCCATAGTGTCGCAGGCGCGAATCTTGATGGGCATGCCGCTCTCGCGCGAAAGCTTCATAAGCTCGGTCGCAAAAGGCACGACAAAACCGTAGAAGTCGGCGCGCGTTATGTCCTCAAAGTGGCAACGCGGCTTTACGCCGTGCTCAAGCGCGCTCTTGACTATCCCTAGGTACTTGTCCATCGCCTGACGGCGAGTCATGTTCATCTTCTTGAATATGTGATAGTCCGAGCAGCTGACCAGTATGCCGGTTTCCTTTAGACCCATTTCGCGCACAAGCTCGAAGTCCTTTTCGTTGGCGCGAATCCAGCTGGTTATTTCGGGAAACTTAAGCCCCAGCTCCTGGCACTTGCGTACAGCCTGACGATCCTTTTCGGTGTATATGAAAAACTCGCTCTGCCTGACTAAGCCCTTGGGTCCGCCTAAGCGCGAAAGAAGCTTGTATAGATGCACTATCTGCTCGACCGTAAAGGGCGACTGCGACTGCTGACCGTCGCGGAATGTCGTGTCGGTTATCCAGATTTCGTCGGGCATCTGCATGGGCACTACGCGATTGTTGAAGGCAACCTTGGGTATGCTCTCGTAATCGTATAGCTCGCGGTAGAGGTTGGGCTCCTTGACATCCTGTAATTGATATTTATAATTGGCCTGCATGAGCAGGTTGAACTTTTTGTTGAATTCCAGCATTTAACACGCCTCGCTTTCTGTGTACATGTCGTAAGTAACGGTGCACAGTTATGAGACGCCGGGGCTTTACTTTTTGAGTCCGGCGACAAACTGCTCTATGCGATCCAGTCCGCGGTCAATGTTGCTAAGGGATGTGGCATAGCTCAGACGTACATGGTTGTCAGAACCGAAGCCCAGTCCGGGCACGACCGCGACTTTGGCCTGCTCCAAGAGAAGCTCGGCAAAGTCAGTCGATGAGCGTATCACCTTGTCGTCAAGAGAAGCGCCTATCATCTTGGAGATATTCATCATCACGTAGAATGCACCCTTGGGCATGCGACAGGAAAGACCGGGTATGCTGTTTATGCGCTCCACAATGTGCTGGCGACGCATATCGAATTCGTGTACCATCGCGGCGATTATGTCGTCTCCGCCCGACAGCGCCACAAGACCCGCGTACTGCGCAATCGAGTTGGGGTTGCTGGTCGCGTGGCTCTGCAACGCGCTTATCGCCTTCATCACGTGAGTGGGACCCGCGCAGTAGCCCAGACGCCAGCCGGTCATTGCGTAGGCCTTGCTGAAGCCGTTTACGACAAGCGTCTGCTCCTTTATATCATCGCCCAAAGAGGCAATGGATACATGCTGCTGACCATCGTATACTAGCTTTTCGTATATTTCGTCGGAAATGACATACAGCTGGTTTTCCACCGCGAACTTGGCTATGCCCAAGAGCATTTCGCGCGTCCATACACAGCCGTTGGGGTTGTTGGGAGAATTGATAATTATCGCCTTTGTGTGCGGCGTCAGATACGCCTTCATATCGTCCGCGGTCACCAGGAAGTCATTGTCCTCGTGACCGGGCACCATTACGGGCACGCCGCCGGCAATCTGCACAAGCTCGGGATAGCTGACCCAGAACGGACCGGGTATAAGCACCTCATCGCCGGGATCCAGTATCGCCTGGCAGATGTTGAACAGCGAATGCTTTGCGCCGTTGGATACGACGATCTGATCAGGCGTGTAATTCAGGTTATTGTCGCGCAGAAGCTTATCGCAAATGGCCTTGCGCAGCTCCAACGTGCCGCTGGACGGAGTATAACGCGTCATGCCTTCGTCAAGAGCCTTCTTGGCGGCATCGCGTATGTACTGCGGAGTATCAAAGTCCGGCTCACCTGCGCCAAAACCAACTACATCTATTCCGCTTTTTTTCATGGCTTTCGCCTTGGAATCTATTGCAAGTGTGGGCGAAGGAGATATGCCCTTACACCGATTTGAAATTTGCAAACGCATAACTTTTGTTTCCTCCATATCGTCTTTGATACATCCCGAGGTAGGTAATTCATATTATGCCACTAATCCTGAGTTTGTGCAATGGCTTTTTAGATGTTTTATCCGTTAATTTCTTCATTTTTGCGCATCAGAAGCCGTCATATGGCTTGAAAATGAATGGTAATAGGGATTTTTGATTCATTTTTGCAATTTCTGAAATTTGTTGGCACGAATGATGTGAGCAGGATTTTCGGCGTAATTATGCATATCGGTTCAAGCATTTGGACGTTGGCGCGGCGCGGCTTAAAAGTCAAAATTAAAAGCGATCCGCTTAAAAGCAGACCGCTTTGTAATACATATGACTATTGGCTTTCGGCTTTGTCGCCTTCGCTTTGCTCGCTTTCGTTTATGCGTTCAACAGAGCGCTCTATCATGCGCATAAGCACGCCCATGACGGGTGTGGACAAAAGGAGTCCAACTACGCCGAACAGTGCGCCGCCTATTACTAAGGCGAATATTATCCAGAAGGGATTAAGTCCCATCGAATCGCCCAGCACCTTGGGCGACAGCATCCACGCGTCATAGCACTGTATAAGCGTGAGCAGTACCGCAACCAGCAGCGCAGTCGCAGGGCTTTTGAACAGCGCCAGGCACGCTATCGGTATGAGGCCTATTACCGGTCCGATATACGGTATTATGTTGGTCAAGGCATAGAACACGGAGAGGAGCATATTGTACGGCAGCCCCAGTGCCAGCATAACCACAAAGCACAGCGCGCCCACGATGAGCGACTCCAGTAAGCGCCCGACCAAGTATTTGGAGAACATAAAATCCAGATCCTGAGTAAATTGGAAGAAACGCTTGCTGTGCTTGGGTCCCATCTTGACTGTCATCCACTTGCGTAGACCTGCAAACATGCGCCCGTCATCGCATACCAGATAGAACGACAGCACTATCGCCAGCACGATATTGAGCGACATTGACGACGCATCGTATACACGCTTGAACAGCGTGGGCATCATCGAAACCACCTTAGAAAGTATACCGGTCAGTGAGGTATTCACGTTATCGATTGTTTCATCGATTGCGTTAAGCACTTCCTCAGGTATATTCTCATTGGACATGACGTTTTCGTCTATCCAGGTCAGCAGCTTAGTAGCGTATTCGGGCATGTTCTGTACAAGTTCTGCAATGTTCTGTATTGTCGTAGGCAGCATGTACGCCAGTACCAGCACTATTACCGCGACAAACACGATGTACAGCGCGCACGCGCACGCAAACCGGCGGCGCTTTACCAGCCGCTGACGGAATGCAAGCATATGTTTGGCGTTCTTTTTCGGTTCCAGCCGTTCAATCAGATTCATCATCTTTTCGACGACGGGTCTGAAAAGATACGCCAGCACTATGGCTATGAAGAACGGTAGCAGTGTGGTCAGCGTAGTCGACCATGCCGCACTCAACCAGTCAAGCAGATCGCCCATGCTGTCCAGCAAGCGGTTGAACAGTAAGAGCAATGCACCCACGATAAACACGTATACGCTTATCTTAAAGTAAGTCGACCTTTTCTTTTTCCCATTGTCTTCCATCAAAAGTCCTCCGTCAGTTGCCCGCGCCTTCCAGTTTTTCGCTCTTTTCGCTCCACTCGTCGTAAAGCGCTTCCAGCTCGCCCTTTGCGCGCTCGTAGTCCTGATTAATGCCCGCCGCGCTCTGCGGATTCTGATATACCTCGGGATCGCCCATGCGCTCTTCTATCGATGCTATTTCGTCTTCCTTCTTGGCGATTAGCTTTTCCAGATCCTGCACGCGCGCGCGCAATTGTCTAAGCTCGTTTTGCGCCATGCGCTGCTTGCGCTGCTCCTTGTATATCTCGGTGCGCGTGCGCCCCTGAACCTCTTCTTCCTCCTCGCCCAGAGCCAGCTTGCGCTTCTTTTCGATGTAGTCATCGTAATTGCCCTGATACTCGGTCACGCCACCCTCGCCCATTTCAAGCACGCGGGTAGCCAGGCGGTTTATGAAGTAGCGGTCATGCGATACGAATAGCAACGTGCCGCTGAAATCGGTAAGCGCCTTTTCAAGCACTTCGCGGCTGTCCATATCCAAATGGTTGGTAGGCTCATCGAATATAAGGAAGTTGTCGCGTCTGAGCATGAGCTTGGTCAGAGCCAATCGCCCGCGCTCGCCACCCGACAAAGTGGATACGGGCTGAAATACCTCATCGCCGGTCAGCAGGAACAGTGCCAGCGCGCCGCGCACCTGATCGGGCTCCATGTACGGATAATCGTCCCAAATCTCATCGATTACCTGCTTATCCATGTGCAGGTTTTCCTGATGCTGGTCGTAATAGCCTATGTCCAGATTAGCGCCGTAGCGCACATAACCGGTATCGGGACTTAGCTGCTTTACAACAATGCGCAGCAGAGTCGACTTGCCAACGCCATTTGGTCCTATCAGAGCCACGCGCTCGCCCGCGCGTATGTGCATATCCACATGCGAAAACAGCGTGCGCCCGTCAAATGCCTTGCTCAGGTTTTCGGTAATCAGCACGTCATCGCCTGTGCGGCGGCGCGCAGTGAAGCGAAAATGCACGGTTTGTTCTTCAGTTGGACGTTCGACAAGTTCCATACGTTCCAACGCCTTTTCACGGCTGGCGGCGGCGCGTATGCTCTTTTCGCGGTTGTACATGCGGTAGCGCGCTATGATCGCCTTTTGCCGCGCTATTTCCGCCTGTTGAAGTTCGTATTCCTTTTCCTGGCGCTCGCGGTCGGCGGCGCGCTTGCGGGCAAACTCGGTATAGTTGCCCGTGTATTGCTTTAGGTGATGCCCGGTCAGCTCCGCCATGCAATCGCATACTTCGTCAAGGAAGTAGCGGTCATGCGATATGACTATGACAGTGCCGTCATACTTTTTGAGCGCCTCTTCAAGCCACGCGGTCGCTTCCAGATCCAAGTGGTTGGTAGGCTCATCCAACAGCAATAGATCGGGCGCCACAAGTAGCATGCGCGCAAGGCAAAGCCTAGTGCGCTCGCCGCCGGATAGCTTGCTCGCCGGCTGCTCCTGCTGCGCTTGAGTAAAGCCCAGACCGCTCAATACGCCGCGTATGCGCGAACGCCACTCGTAACCGCCCGCGTGCTCATAGCGCTGAAGTGTCATATCGTATTGACGCGATATGCGCTCGAATTCGGCGGGGTCGCTGTGAAGCTCGGACATCTCGCGCTCCAAATCGCGCAGTTTTTCTTCCATCCGCATGACCGGCTCCATCGCGCGCTCCATTTCCTGATAGCATGTGGAGTCGGAGAGTATGTCGGCCTGCTGAGTCAGATAGCCGACCTTGTACCCCTTAACCAGCGAAACCGTGCCGCTGTCCGAAGGTTCTTCGCCGCATATTACCTTGAGTAGCGTTGACTTGCCCGAGCCGTTTACGCCCACCAGGCCCATGCGCTGCCCCTTTTGAAGTGTCAGATTTATATTGTCTAAAATGACGTTTACGCCGAACGCCTTACAAACGTCTGTCAATGTAAGTACCGTCATACGCACCTCGTAAAAAACGCATATATAATGCACCGGCACGGGAGAGCCGGCTGCATACTTAATTGTATCAGATTTTGGGGTCTCTGGAAAGTGCATAGTGTAAATATCGCGGGCGCGCGAGCGCGCAAGCCGTTAGCTGTTAGCGGTTAGCCGTTAGCTTGAGTTAGTGTGCGGGGACTTAGTGATCAGTGGACAGTGGTCAGTG
>CAYTOU010000149.1:3527-6623 GCA_964439295.1 uncultured Oscillospiraceae bacterium | reverse complement strand
CCATCAGCGCCGAGGACAGCTCCGAAGTCACCCTGACCGGCGGAACCTTCAAGAACAGCTCGGGTGAAGCCGCCATCTACGTCAACAACTTCGAAGGGATCACCATTCCCGATGGCTATCGGGCCGATCCCGCCGACTGGGAGAAGACCGACGCTTCCGAGGTGAAGATTGTTCCGAACATCATCACCATCACCTATATGTCGCAGGATGCGGAATACCACACGTCCACCGCGCAGCCCTCCGAGCAGGTCTTCCCCGACTCCCCCACCCGCGCCGACGGCTATGAGTTCCTGTTCTGGGAAACGGAGTCCGGCGGCCGCATCGACGACCCGACAACGCTCACCCAAGACACGACCCTCTACGCGGTATTCTCCGACCGCACCTACACGGTGAGCTTCCTCGACAAGGGCGTCACCACGACGGAGACCGTCGTGATAGGGACGCCGCTCGGCAAGGTTCCCCATCTTGACCGCGCAGACGACGGCGACGGCTTCCTCGCCTGGAAGATGGGCAACGAGACCGTAGGCGCCGACACAACGGACGGCGTCTACAGCGACATCAGCCTGACCGCCGTGTATGGCGACATGATCACGACCTACGAGCAGCTGAAGGATGCGATCAAGAACAAGCAGGAGGTCATCACCCTCGGCGCGGACATCCCCGTGGAGGACACCATCACCATCGATTACGACTGTGAGATTGACGGCAACAGCTTCGGCCTCATCCGTCCGGAGAACTTCAAGGGCGCGCTCCTGAGCACAATCCAGGGCGTGACCGGCGGCGAGGATGGCGGCGACATCACCCAGACCGCGACCACGCTCACCGCGCGGAACCTCCTGATCGACGGCAAGGGCTACGACGCGTATGCCCCCGCGGTCTACGTTTCCACGGGAACCACGCTTAACATGGAAGGCGTCACCGTCCAGAACAACAAGACCAATCTCACCGATAGGGAATATATCCAGAAGGACTTCTGCAGCCACGGCGACGGCGGCGGCTTCTACATCGAGCACGATTCCAGCGTCAATCTGAAGAACTGCAAGGTCCTGAACAATTCCACCTCCGATTGGGGCAACGGCGGCGGCATCTACGCCAAGGGGAAAGACAGGACGAGCGGCCTTGTCCATCTCACGATTGACGGCTGCACCATCCAAGGCAACAGCACGGGCACCTATGGCGACGGCGGCGGTATCTGCGTGACCAACGCGGCCGACATCGACATCTCCAACAGCCTGATCGATAAGAACACCGCACGTTATGGCGGCGGCCTGTCACTCAGCTTCTGCACGCTATACGACGACGCTGATGGCGCTTCCCTCACCGATACCGTCATCAGCAACAACGAGGCGGACTTTGGTGGCGGCCTCGACTTGGGACTCACCATCGTGCACCTCTATGGCACGACATCGCTTGAACACAACAAGGCGCAAAGGGGTGGAGCGAGCAATTCGGGCAACGGCGGAGACGACGACAACACCATCATCTACATGCACGACACTTCCTCCATGTCCTACAACGAGGCCACGGAAGACGGCGGCGCGGTATATGAATGGGAACAGCTGCTCGTGATGTATGACGACTCCTGCCTGCATCACAACACCGCGGGCGGAAACGGCGGCGCCGTATATGCGAGTGAGTACGGCATCCAGCAGAAGGGCGGCACCATCCGCGACAACACCGCGGGCGGAAACGGCGGCGGCGTATACAACGCCTATGGTTCAAGCGCCTTCGAAACGGGAATGATCTACGACAACACCGCTGACGGCAAAGGCGACGACCTCTATAGCCATAATATATGGAGCACCCTGTACGCCACCCAGCCAAGCCGCGTCTATGGCGATGGCGACAGCGAGAAGCTCGGCACGGTGTCCGTCCAGAAGATCGACGGCTACCACGAGCCCGACCTGAAAGGCACCTCCATTCCCTTCTACGGCTGGTTCGTCGATAGCGAGGAGGGCGGCGAATGGAAATCGGTACCCGAATGGCGGAGGAACCCGGCGACCGGATCCTGGGACAGGGTCTGGGTTACCAAATACGTCCCGAATGGCGTCTTCTCGAACGAATACAAATCGGTTGAAGAGAGCACCCGCGTCTGCGAGGAGAACGAGAATACCGATTACCTTGGCAGCGAGGACTGGAGCGGCGAGTTCGGCCTGAAGGCCATCTGGTACGGCCTGCTGCTCGCCTATGACGCGAACATTCCCGACAGCGACGACTACAAGTACGACACCACCGTCTACCTGCCCTCCTCCGAGGCCGAAGCGCAGGATTCGATGTTCAAGCGCGACGGCTACCGCTTCACCGGCTGGAACACCAAGGCGGACGGAACCGGCACCGCCTATGCCGCGGGCGATACGGTCGTGATGGACAAGAGCCAGGTGCTCTATTGCCAGTGGGAGCGCGTCTACTCCGTGAAGTACGAGGTCACGCCCGACGCGACCTATGGAAGCCCGGCGGATGCCGCCATCCCGGTCGACACGAACGAATACCAGTCCGGCGACACGGTGACGGTGGAACCGAATCTCACGACCAGCTGGACCACCTCTGACGGCACCGAAAGCGGCATCCCGGGAACCTGGACCTTCACGCCCTGGGACAAGGAGAGCGGCTTCGAGATCGCCGACGACACCGTAATCACGGGCGCGTGGACCTTCACCGTCGATCCGGATTACAACCCCGACGGTGGCGATGACAGCGGGGATGACCCGGACGATCCGGATGGCGGCGATGACGGCGACGGAGACGACTCGGGCGATTCCGATGGCGATGATTCCGACAACGGTTCTAGCAATGGTTCCGACAAGGGCAACGGCGCGAAGGATGGCGACTCCCCTACCTCCACGGACGCTGTGCCGCGGACCGGCGATGAGAGCATGCTTTCCCTTGCTTTGGGCATCGCATTGGCATCCGGCGCAGCGGTCGCGGGCGCGGCAGCCTACCGCAGACGGCAAATTTCGTAACTTCACCGGTTTCTCCTTTTGCAATGTGCATCAGGCGCTAGGATAGATTTGTGGCCGGGCTGTAAGTAGGGCTCTTCATCCCCCTGAGCCTTCATGTTCGGCCATTTTTTAAGAACAAAACCCTGTCGTTAATTCG